>NZ_JAKPCB010000036.1:0-266 GCF_023347575.1 Brenneria tiliae
GGCCCAGACAGCCAGGATGTTGGCTTAGAAGCAGCCATCATTTAAAGAAAGCGTAATAGCTCACTGGTCGAGTCGGCCTGCGCGGAAGATGTAACGGGGCTAAACCATGCACCGAAGCTGCGGCAGCAATAGCGATATTGTTGGGTAGGGGAGCGTTCTGTAAGCCGTTGAAGGTGGCCTGTGAGGGCTGCTGGAGGTATCAGAAGTGCGAATGCTGACATAAGTAACGATAATGCGGGTGAAAAACCCGCACGCCGGAAGACCAA
>NZ_JAKPCB010000037.1:0-266 GCF_023347575.1 Brenneria tiliae
CGGTGGTCCCACCTGACCCCATGCCGAACTCAGCAGTGAAACGCCGTAGCGCCGATGGTAGTGTGGGGTCTCCCCATGTGAGAGTAGGGAACTGCCAGGCATCAAATTAGAAGTAGCAGTGAAGTCCAACGGGCAGTTCACTACTCGATAGAGAGTAGGAAAAAAGCCGAAGGCTTTTAAACGTTGCGCAGCAACGGCCCGCAGGGTGAATCATGAAATGATTCATAAACTGCCAGGCATCAAATTAAGCAGTAAGCCGGCGAAAT
>NZ_JAKPCB010000035.1:0-264 GCF_023347575.1 Brenneria tiliae
AGTCGACCGCCTGGGGAGTACGGCCGCAAGGTTAAAACTCAAATGAATTGACGGGGGCCCGCACAAGCGGTGGAGCATGTGGTTTAATTCGATGCAACGCGAAGAACCTTACCTACTCTTGACATCCTCAGAAGAGACTGGAGACAGTCTTGTGCCTTCGGGAACTGAGAGACAGGTGCTGCATGGCTGTCGTCAGCTCGTGTTGTGAAATGTTGGGTTAAGTCCCGCAACGAGCGCAACCCTTATCCTTTGTTGCCAGCGATT
>NZ_JAKPCB010000024.1:0-255 GCF_023347575.1 Brenneria tiliae
TTCCCTCTTCACGACGGACGTTAGCACCCGCCGTGTGTCTCCCGTGATAACATTCTACGGTATTCGCAGTTTGCATCGAGTTGGTAAGTCGGGATGACCCCCTAGTCGAAACAGTGCTCTACCCCCGCAGATGAATTCACGAGGCGCTACCTAAATAGCTTTCGGGGAGAACCAGCTATCTCCCGGTTTGATTGGCCTTTCACCCCCAGCCACAAGTCATCCGCTAATTTTTCAACATTAGTCGGTTCGGTCCTC
>NZ_JAKPCB010000025.1:0-255 GCF_023347575.1 Brenneria tiliae
GTACCGTGAGGGAAAGGCGAAAAGAACCCCGGCGAGGGGAGTGAAACAGAACCTGAAACCGTGTACGTACAAGCAGTGGGAGCCCCACCACCAAAACACTTCCGGGCCGAAAGGCGATGCGGATGTCGAGGTGACGGTTGTCATCGCGTTTTATGCGATGACCAACACACAAAACAAGCAGTGAGTGTTTTGGGGTGGGGTGACTGCGTACCTTTTGTATAATGGGTCAGCGACTTATATTCTGTAGCAAGGTTA
>NZ_JAKPCB010000026.1:0-255 GCF_023347575.1 Brenneria tiliae
TGACACTGAACCTTGAGCCTTGATGTGTAGGATAGGTGGGAGGCATTGAAGCGTGGACGCCAGTCTGCGTGGAGCCGACCTTGAAATACCACCCTTTGATGTTTGATGTTCTAACGTGGGCCCCTGATCGGGGTTGCGGACAGTGTCTGGTGGGTAGTTTGACTGGGGCGGTCTCCTCCCAAAGAGTAACGGAGGAGCACGAAGGTTAGCTAATCCTGGTCGGACATCAGGAGGTTAGTGCAAAGGCATAAGCTA
>NZ_JAKPCB010000027.1:0-255 GCF_023347575.1 Brenneria tiliae
AGTTCGCTTCTCTTTGTATGCGCCATTGTAGCACGTGTGTAGCCCTACTCGTAAGGGCCATGATGACTTGACGTCATCCCCACCTTCCTCCGGTTTATCACCGGCAGTCTCCTTTGAGTTCCCGACCAAATCGCTGGCAACAAAGGATAAGGGTTGCGCTCGTTGCGGGACTTAACCCAACATTTCACAACACGAGCTGACGACAGCCATGCAGCACCTGTCTCTCAGTTCCCGAAGGCACAAGACTGTCTCCAG
>NZ_JAKPCB010000028.1:0-255 GCF_023347575.1 Brenneria tiliae
GTACCGTGAGGGAAAGGCGAAAAGAACCCCGGCGAGGGGAGTGAAACAGAACCTGAAACCGTGTACGTACAAGCAGTGGGAGCCCCACCACCAAAACACTTCCGGGCCGAAAGGCGATGCGGATGTCAAGGTGACGGTTGTCATCGCGTTTTATGCGATGACCAACACACAAAACAAGCAGTGAGTGTTTTGGGGTGGGGTGACTGCGTACCTTTTGTATAATGGGTCAGCGACTTATATTCTGTAGCAAGGTTA
>NZ_JAKPCB010000029.1:0-255 GCF_023347575.1 Brenneria tiliae
TGACACTGAACCTTGAGCCTTGATGTGTAGGATAGGTGGGAGGCATTGAAGCGTGGACGCCAGTCTGCGTGGAGCCGACCTTGAAATACCACCCTTTGATGTTTGATGTTCTAACGTGGGCCCCTGACCGGGGTTGCGGACAGTGTCTGGTGGGTAGTTTGACTGGGGCGGTCTCCTCCCAAAGAGTAACGGAGGAGCACGAAGGTTAGCTAATCCTGGTCGGACATCAGGAGGTTAGTGCAAAGGCATAAGCTA
>NZ_JAKPCB010000030.1:0-255 GCF_023347575.1 Brenneria tiliae
GTGTGGCTGGTCATCCTCTCAGACCAGCTAGGGATCGTCGCCTAGGTGAGCCTTTACCCCACCTACCAGCTAATCCCATCTGGGCACATCCGATGGCGTGAGGCCCTAAGGTCCCCCACTTTGCTCTTGCGAGGTTATGCGGTATTAGCTACCGTTTCCAGTAGTTATCCCCCTCCATCAGGCAGTTTCCCAGACATTACTCACCCGTCCGCCGCTCGTCACCCAAGGAGCAAGCTCCTCTGTGCTACCGCTCGA
>NZ_JAKPCB010000097.1:0-273546 GCF_023347575.1 Brenneria tiliae
GTTGTAAGGCGGAAGTAATTTGGCCAACACAGCGGCTTTACGTTCCGGTGAATAACGTTTCATATCAGGCTCCGTTGCCCCCATTGAGATTTTCAGTATGGGGTGTCAACTATCCTGCCAGAGGGGGGCACCAGCGCATCCGCATTGTCGATGCGCGACTGCTGCGCAGCCACATCAGGCGGCGTTGCGCCGGTCTGCTGAAAAGCCGCCACATCTGACGCGGAAAAAATCGGGTTAAAGCCTTCCTGCGCAAGATCCGCTATTTCAAACGTATTTTGCGGATTTGATTCAGCGATACCTTGCGCAACGGCGGCCGCGGCGCTGTGGGTCAGTGAGGTATTAACAGGATGAGAAACAACGATTAATGCATGCATTATGGGTACTCCCTATTGCCATGAAAGAGTGCCGGAGCTAGTCTTATATACTAACAGTAACCTACCACCAGTAAGTTACCTTTGGTATATAAGCATGTCAACGGGAAATAGCGGCAATGTCCAGACCACGCGTACGACAGCGTTTATCAAGAGAAGAACGTCATCTACAGCTGATAGAAGTCGCATGGCGGATTATTCGGGAAGAAGGCACGGAAGCGCTGACGCTCGGGCATCTGGCGGAAAAGGCGGGCGTGACCAAACCGGTGGTTTACGATCACTTTACCAGCCGTTCCGGGCTTTTCGCCGCGCTTTATAAAGAATTCGATCAGCGCCAGACGGCGCTGATGGATGAAATTATCCGCCAAACAGAGCCGACGCTCGAGAAACTGGCGTCGATCATCGCCACCTCATACATTGAGTGCGTGCTGCTTCAGGGGCGTGAAATGCCCAACGTGATGGCAGCGCTCAACGGCACTCCCGAGCTTGAACAAATCAGACAGGAATATGCCGCTATCTTTACGGAAAAATGCCGCGAGCTATTTACTCCGTTCTGCAATCACCCGCTCAGTGACGCAACCCTCCGGGCGATGCTTGGTTCCGCCGAAGGGTTATCTTATGCCACGGTTAAAGAGGTTATTACGGAACAGCAGGCAAAGGATGAACTGTTCCACGTGATTATCTCTATGGTGCAGAGGCATCGCGCAGCGCGCTAATCTGATTATCTTTCAGCACAATCAGCGGCTCGATATCACTCTCTTTTTTGATCACCAGCGAATCATCGCCGCGCAGGCAGGCGCCGCCGTAATTGCCGCCAACGGTAAAGGTACAGACCTGAATGTACTTCCCGGCGACATTAGGCAGACACCACAGCTGCTGGTAGATATTTTTCCGATCGACGAACTTGCCGGAAGTCTTATCCAGCACTTCATCGTGGTGGCTGACCAGGTCGATGTTGCTGCCGCAGCGCCCGGAAATCGGCTTGATCGCATAACCGGTTTTCGCCAGCCCTTCGTTCACCGCAAAATCGGTATCCAGCAGATAGCGATGATGCGGGAACAGCGACCAAAGCACCGGCAGAATCGCTTTATTACCGGGGATCACCGTCCACAGCGGCTCAAAGACCATCACTTCGGGACGCATCAGCACGTCGATCAGGCGCACCTCATTATCCGGGTGCCCGGTACGAATCGGCACCGCCGCGAATTCGGCGGCGCTGACCTCGCGCACCTGTTCAATAACGGTCTCCCAGGCCCAGGTTTTCCAGACGCAGTTCACCAGCCGGCCATCGCCATCAATAAGCCGCCCGGCGGTATCCCAGCGCAGTTCGTCAAGCCCGTAGAGGATTTTGCTCTCGAAACCGGCCTGCGTCAGGGCGCGTTGCATAAACCCGGCGTGGTAATTCTCTTCCAGATCCTTGTCCTGCATGATATGGACAAAAGGCCGCGCCAGGCTGTGTTTCCACGCGCCGGTCAGTTCGCCGAGCAACTCTTCCGCCGGGTTATGCCCCTGGCCAGAGTACCCCTGGCGCGCCCACTGTTCGAGGATCAGACCGCCTTCGGTATGGCAGGAAGCGGAATCCGCATTGTATTCATAGACTTTCAGACCGCGCTCATCCATGCAGAAGTCCATGCGACCGGTGATCATATCGTGCCGGCGCCGCTGCCAGGAGAGCCGTAAACGCGGCCACAGAATCTTGGGGATATCAAAAAGCGCCAGCAAATCATCATCTTTCATCACCTTATCGGTGGCGTGCAGATACATCAGATGCAGCTCATTGGTCGCCTTGATCAATTCCTGCTCGGCGCATTCGGTGATGGTGAAATATTGATAGGGATCCTGGTTGATAACGTGGCCGCCATTCGCCTGCACATAGGCCATTTGCAAGGGATCCCGCTCATTCAGCCACTTGCCGTCGAACTGCCCCTGATTGTCCAGCCGCGCGCCGTGGATGGCCAATGCCGCTCCGGGGATGGCCGGCTGCGGCAGGCTGTGCTCCGTCTCGTCGGTCTGAATCATCCAGCCGAGAATAGTGGTGTCATCGAAGGTGTCGTGAATGGTGTAGCGGCCGTCGCTCACTTCCAGCGTCAGTTCGCGCGTCCACTGCTGCCCTGCGGGTAACAGCGTGTCAGTCACGTTCTGCTCGGCGACGCGAACCTTATTGCCCACCAGTTGGGTGATTACCGCCACGTGGCCGGTCTGGTAAAATTCGCCGCCTTTTTGCCAGATCAGCAGCGCGCCGGCTATCGGCGGGCGCAGAGAGCCGTTGGCAAAGGCCTGTAAAGGCAGGATATTGTCATTAACGACCTGGCGCAAAAAGCGCAGAGAGAAGATTTCATACGCCATGCCGACGTCGGTAAAGACGAAGCCATGGTTCAAAAACAGAAAACGGCGGGCGAACTCGACGCACTGCCACTTGTGCCCCATATATTCGTTGTCGATATAGCTGCGAAACGAGGCGTCGCCCGGCATGTTTTGCCGGTCCAGACTTCTGTAATTCGATGAATAAATCGCCACGCCGCCCGGCGCGTACCCCAACAACGTGCCGAATGGGGCGTCACTATCTGTTGTTCCTTTGCTCATTGCCTGACCTCAAATTAATGCAGCCCGGACAGTTGGCGATAGAAAAACCCTCTATTATCCCGTCCAGGCAATACCCGACAGAGGTGGGATTATGATAGCACTCATTCGATAGGATAATGGCGTGGGCCAGAAAATTACCCGACTGTCCGCGTCGCTGAATCCGGCAATATCCTGGCGCTATCTGACCGTGGTACGGTAGTTTGATCCAGGCGCTGGCAACGGGATTATCAATCCCTTTAATTATCTCTTTTCCAATGCCATTTTTAACGCTAATCCAGCCAATACCGTCCCCATTAACCAGCGTTGCATAACCATCCAAAATGGACGGCCGGTCAGGAAAATCGCTATTGTTCCTGCGGATACTGCTATAACGGCGTTTACAGAGACGCTAATAATTATTTGTATAAATCCCAATGCAAGCGATTGTGTCAGCACGCTCCCATGCTCGGCGTTAATAAATTGAGGCAATAAAGATAAATACATTATCGCTATTTTAGGATTAAGCAGATTAGTAACAAACCCCATCATAAAGAGTTTATAAGGACCATCTTTTTCCAGTTCACGAACCTGAAATGGTGAATGCCCGCCGGGTTTAATTACCTGCCAGGCAAGATAAAGAAGGTAAGCGGCGCCCCCAATACGAAGAGCATCATAGGCATAAGGAATGGTTATTATCAGTGCGGTAATCCCAAACGCGGCGCAGAACATATAGAAAACAAAACCGAGGGCCACACCAGACAGAGATATCAGTCCGGCGGTCCGCCCCTGGCAGAGGGAGCGCGAGATCAGGTAAACCATGTTCGGCCCCGGAGTCAGAACCATCCCCAGAGCAACAAAACCAAATGCGATCATACTTGATATATCAGGCATTTCGACCATCCCCGTACCATTTTAATACCCATAACCATAATCGAAGCATCGAAAAACACAATCGGAAAATTATTTTATCGCCGCAGTTCGATATCCAGTATCCCCCCTTACAGCTCATTCCTGTTTATCGAGATAAAAATATAAATACGCCGAAACATACAGAATTAAAAACTATATATTTATATTTTACAGAATTAAATTGCAGGCAAGCGCCAGTGTACGGTTTCATATCCCCACCGGAGAAATGCTGAACGATAAAGGCTTTCTTCCTTGTTTATAACCATTCAGAGAGTTAAAGGTGAATATGATGAAAGTACGTACCACGTTAAAAGCAATTACGGCGCTTGTTGGTTTTTCCGCACTGTCTATGGCTTTTCTTCCTGCCGCACAGGCGGTCCAGGGGGAAGTCGCCGTCGGGAAAAACTTCACCGACGTTAATATCGGCCAGGGACAAGAGACCTCCGGCTTATATATCAACGGCGGATGGACCAAAAACAACCAGAACGGCCGCGAAGTCGCCGGGGGCGAAGGCGGCATTAATCTTCCGGCGGGCCGGGCGATGGTTAATCTGGGCGCGCAGGCAAAATATATCAAAGGATCCAAGGGGAATTCAGAAGGCGTTGCCTTCCCGGTCGGCGCGGGAATCAAGGTGCCGTTTACCGATAGCGTCGGCTTTTATGCCAGCGGCTATACCGCGCCGCGCCAATTAAGCAATAGCGCCAAAAACTATGTGGATGCGGATGCCGGATTCAACTGGTCGCCGGTCAGTCCGCTAACGTTAAAAGCCGGTTACCGTTATATCGGTATGGATGGAAAAAATTCCCGCGCCAATGAACGCCTGATTGACGGGCCTTATATCGGCGGCAAAGTAAGTTTCTAACGCTGGCTACTATCCAGTACTGCTTCTGGTTATCTCCAACAACCTTCCATTACAGGGAATCGCCCTGTAATGGAAAGAACGACGGGTATAGTGAGGTTGCTGACAAACCCTTCATCTGCATCGTCATCCCCGCGCAGGCGGGGATCTGCTTTCAGCTAATGCATTGATATCAGAAAGATTCCTGCTTTCGCAGGAATGACGGATTTGGAACCGGTATTACAGGCGCTTACTTTGTCAATGGCCTGAGTGCGCTTGAAAACGCGCACTCACCACTAATATATCAGGATTTATTCATGACTCGCAGAAAATGTTATTTCTGGCTATTGGTGGCGATTATTTTTGAAATATTCGCCACCAATATGCTGATATTATCGGATGGCATAACGAGAGTTTTACCTTCGTTATTAGCCACGCTAGGTTATATGGTTTCCTATTACACGCTGACATTATCGCTGCAACGTATATCTCTGGGATTTGCCTACGCCTTATGGTCCGGCATCGGTATTCTGGCGACGAATATTCTGGCAGCGATTTTCTGGAATATTCCGCTACAGACCATCAGTATTATCGGCATGTGGTTAATTATCATCGGCGTATTGATTATTAATTTACTGGCGAAAAATGACGCGGGAGTAAGCCAATCATGATGCCGTTAATCGTATTGACCTTCTGGCTGTTTATTGCCGTGGCGCTGGAAGTCACCGGCACCAGCCTGCTTATCAAGACGCGCAATTTTAGCCGGTTTCTCCCTTCATTATTGACCATCTTCGCTTATCTGGGGTGCTTTTATGCGCTGGCGCAGGCCATGACCATGAGCTCGCCGGGGCTGGTCTATTCCCTGTGGTGCGGTTTGGGAATTGTGTTGGTGGCGATTGCCGGATTTATTTTCTATCAACAAAAACCGGATAAATACGGCGTTATCGGACTCTGTTTCATTATTTCCGGTTGTATCATTATGGGGATATTTAAATGATGACCTATCAAGAAACCCATTTATTACCACGCATCGCCGCATTGCGCGCCCGCTATTTAAAAGCCAAACCCTTTATTTCCATCTCGCGGGCACGTGCGGTAACCGACGTTTACCGGCGCAATCCCGGTATGCCGGCCATTCTGCTGCGGGCGATGGCATTTCGGCGCGCCTGTCAGACCGCGCCGCTGGTAATCGAAGACGGAGAGTTGATCATCAGCCATCCGGCCGGACGCGCCCGCGGGGGAGAAATTTCGCCGGAAATCGCCTGGCGCTGGGTTGCCGAAGAGCTGGAGAGCATGGCCACGCGGGCGCAGGATCCCTATTTCATCAGCGAGTCCGACCAGCAGGAACTGCGTGAGCATATTTTCCCGTTCTGGCAAGGGCGTTCGCTGGATGAGATGGCCGAAACCCAGCTGCGCCAGGCCGGGCTGTGGGCGTGGAGTAATGACGAAGGCATTTGCGATCTTACCATCAAAACCCAGAACGGCGGCGGGGATACCTGTCCGGGGTACGACAATATTCTGCTGACGCGGGGTATGGGCGGCATTCGTGCGCAAGCGGTGGAAGCGCTGGACGGCCTGCGGGCGGTGGCGGATGACGCGCAGGAAAAACGTTATTTCTATCAGTCGGTTATTCAGACCTGCGACGGCGTGATCGAGTATGCCCGGCGCTATGCCGCCTACGCCGGACGGCTGGCGGAAAAACAGACCGATCCGCTGCGCCGCGCCGAATTGCGGCAACTGGCGGAGATATGCCTGCGCGTGCCGGAACATCCTCCGCGCCACTTCCACGAAGCGTTGCAGTCCATCTGGTTCGTGCAATCGCTGTTTATTCTGGAAGAGAACCAGACCGGCATTTCCCTGGGCCGGGCCGACCAGTACCTGTGGCCTTATCTGGAAGCGGATCTGGCCGCCGGCGTATTGACGCAGGAGCAGGCCGAGACGCTGATCTGCTGCTGGATGATTAAAATGTCGGAGTGCCTGTGGATTTGCAGCGAATCGACGGCGATGTATTTCGCAGGATATCAGCCATTTATCAATCTGGTGGTGGGCGGACAACAACGTGAAGGCGGCGACGCCACCAACCCGCTGTCGCTGCTTTTTATGGATTGCTCGCGCAAACTGAAGCTCTATCAGCCCGGACTGGCGGTCAGGATCCACAATCAAACGCCGGCGCGTTTCCTGCGCAAGGTCGTGGATGTCATTCGGGCGGGCATGGGCTTTCCGGCCTGCCACTTTGACGATGCGCATATCAAGATGATGCTGCGTAAAGGCTTTGACTATGAAGATGCGCGCGACTACTGCCTGATGGGCTGCGTGGAGCCGCAGAAGTCGGGGAAAATCTATCAGTGGACCTCGGTCGGCTATACCACGTTCACCAGCGCGATCGAGCTGGCGATAAACAACGGCAAAACCGCCAGCGGCGCGCAGGTCGGGCCGCAAACCGGCGAGATCGCCACGCTCGCCGATTACCGCGCCTTCGAGGACGCGGTGAAAACCCAGCTGCGCCATATTATACGTCAGGCGGCGGAAGCGACGCTGATAGTGCAGAAACTGCATAAAGCCCACGCGCCGAAGCCGCTGATCTCCTGTCTGATCGACGGATGCGTCGAGAGCGGTAAAGACGTGATGCAGGGCGGCGCGTTCGTCAACAACGGCCCCGGTCTGATCTGGACCGGCCTGGCGGATTTCGCCAACTCCATGATGGTGATGCGCGAGCTGGTCTATCGCCAGCGCCGGGTGACGCCAGTCGAGATGGCCGATGCCCTGAACAACAATTTTCAGGGCCAGGAGACGCTGCGCCATGCCTGTCTACAGGTCGATAAGTTCGGCAACGACATTAAAGCGGTCGACCTGATCGCCCGCGATCTGATCCGTTTCATCGAGTACGAGCACCGCAAATACCCGATGCTCTACAGTCCGTTTACCCACGGCACCTTGTCCATTTCCAACAATACGCCGTTTGGCCTGATGACCGGCGCGCTGCCGAGCGGGCGTCTGGCCGGGCAGCCGCTGGCCGACGGCATCAGCCCCGCGCAACAGTCTGATATCGCCGGTCCGACCGCCATTATCAACTCCATCAGCCGCCTTAATGTGGAAGAGATGGAGATTGGCATGGTGCACAACTTCAAGCTGATGTACGGCCTGCTGGATACGCCGGAAGGCGAACAGGGGATCATCAATCTGCTGCGCACCGCCAGCCAGCTGGGCAATGCGCAGATGCAATTCAGCTACGTGGACAACGACACGCTGTTGAAAGCGCAAAAGAATCCCGATGCCTATCGCAATCTGATGATCCGCGTTGCCGGATACAGCGCATTTTTCGTGGAACTTAGTCGTGAGGTACAGGATGAAATTATCAGCCGCACCGTGCTCCGTCGCTTCTGACGCGTCTCAGACGACGGGGAGACTCTTCAATATTCAGCGTTTCTCGCTGCATGACGGACCGGGGATCCGCAGCGTGGTATTCCTGAAAGGCTGTCCGTTGCAATGCGTATGGTGCGCCAATCCGGAGGGAATTAGCCCGCGGCAGGATGTTTTTGCCGGGCGATGCCCGCAGAGCGCCCCGCGCCATATCGGCGAAGTGAGAACCGTGGCCGACGTGCATGCGCAGGTCATGGCGGATGAAGCCTATTATCGGACCTCCGGCGGCGGCGTCACCCTGAGCGGCGGAGAAATGGCGATGCAGCCCCTCTTCGCCAGAGAATTGCTCGCGGCCTGCCGCCTGGATGGGGTACATACGGCGGTGGAGACGTCGGGATTCGCGCCCTGGTCGGCGCTGTGGCAGGCGTGCGAGTTCAGCCAGTTGATCCTGTTCGATCTCAAACTGGCCGATCAGCAACGGCACGTCCGCTACACCGGCGTCGGCAATCAGTTGATTCTGCTCAACCTGAAACGGCTGCTCACCGGCAGCATTCCGATTCGTCTGCGCATTCCGGTGATCCCGGGCGTGAACGACGATCCGCCGCAGGCGGAAAAAATGATGTCGATGATCCGCGCCCTGACGGCCGGCCATAGCGCATTTACCGGGATCGATCTGTTGCCGTACCACAGTTTCGGCGTCGGCAAGTACGCGCTGCTGGGTAAACCCTATCGGTATGCGGAAATGCATCCCGACGCCGGCAACGCCAATACCGCAACGCTGGCAAACGCCGCGCAACGCCATGGGCTGCCCACAGCGACGCTTTCCCACTGTATAGCCTAGCAAGCCTTGTGGAGCGACCGTCGCATTCAGCAAGGCTGGCAAGCCTCGTCTCCTGAAAAGGCGCATCCAATACCGGATGCGCCGGGAGAGCCGTCGGCCAAAACGGCGGTTTTCCTCTCTGACGTTGCGTACATTTATTTTTCTCAGGTCATAGTCATGAATATTTTCACTGGAAAAGAAAATCTGCTTAACCGACTGATATTGCTGGGCGTACTGATTTCCGGCAACGTGCCGGCCGCCCCTGTTGCGGTGGTGACGACGGCCGGCGCGGCGCAGGCGGCGGCCGAGGTGGAGAAAACCTATTTGGGCCGGATTGAGGCGATTCGTTCGACGCCGATAGTGGCAAGGGTGCAGGGATTCATCGCGCAACGCCATTTTCACGATGGCGATTGGGTTAACGCGGGCCAGGTGCTATTTGAGATAGATCCCGCGGAACAAGAGGCCGCGGCGACGCGAGCGCGCGCCGCCGTGACCAGCGCTCAGGCCAACGTCAACAATGCGCGCCTGCATTTCAATCGGCTTAACCGCCTGACGGCGGCACAGGCGGTCAGCCAGGCGGATAAGGACGGGGCGAAAGCGAATCTGGAGGTGGCGCTGGCCGCATTGAGCAAGGCCAACGCCGATCTCGCTACGCAGAGGATCACGTTAGGCTATACCCGGATTACCGCGCCGTTTAGCGGGCGAATCAGCCACAGCGCCTATTATCCCGGCACGCTGGTCGGCCCGGCGACGGGAACCTTAGCGACCTTGACGCAGTTGGATCCGTTACGTGTGGTCGTATCGATCAATGAGCCGGACTACCTGCGTGAAGTGGCGCAGGGGATATCGCATCAAGGCCGGACACTTGAGGATATTTCCCCGCAGCTGCGGCTCAGCGACGGCAGCCGCTATACCCATGCCGGCCGTTTCGATGCCTGGGACAACGCCATCGACCCGCTAACGGGCACAGTGGCGCTACGCTTACAGTTCCCAAATCCTGATGAAAAACTGTTGCCGGGCGGCGTGGTCAGGGTGGTGATGCACTCCTCCTCTCCTGCGCCGCTAATGATCCCGGCGGCCGCGTTGCAACAGGATAAAAACGGTTATTTCGTGATGATCGTCAACGTCCGGTCGCAGGTAGAAAAACGGCGCGTCACGGTCGGGGCGCCGGCGCAGGGGATGTATCCGGTCATATCCGGGTTGTCACACGGCCAGCGGGTCATTGTGTCCGGCATCCAGCATTTGCAGACGGGCGATGCCGTCACGCCGTCGACGCAATCCTAAGGAGGGGAACATGCTGCATTTTTTCATTCGAAGACCCAAATTTGCGATGGTGCTGGCGTTAATTATCGTTATTGCCGGGTGTCTGGCGCTGCGCTTGATGCCGGTGGAGCAGTTTCCGGATATCACGCCGCCCGTCGTGCGCGTCAGCGCCTTTTATCCGGGCGCCAATGCCGGCGATGTGGCGCAGGCCGTCGGCGGCCCGATTGAGCGGCAGATTAACGGCGTCAGCCATATGCTGTATATGGAATCGAACAGCAGCAACAATGGGCGCTATGACCTGTCGATTACGTTTGCCAATGGAACCTCCGCCGATATGGCGGTGGTCGAGATCCAGAACCGTTTGTCACAGGTGACGGCGCAACTGCCGCCGGAAGTCAATGCTCAGGGCATCACCGTGAGTAAACGCGCGTCGAATATCCTGATGGGGATCAGCCTGACGTCGCCGAAACGGTCGCACGATATGCTCGCGCTGAGCCAGTTTGCCCGTCAGCGAGTGCGCGATGCGCTGGCGCGCATTGACGGCGTCGGGGATGTCGATGTGCTGGGCGCGCGGGACTACAGCATGCGAGTCTGGTTGAAACCCCAACGGATGGAAGCGCTGCACATCAGCACGGACGACATTATCACGGCGCTGCGTCAGCAAAACGTACAGGCGGCGGCGGGACAGCTGGGCGCCTCGCCGACACCCGCAACCCAGTTGCAGACCCTCACGCTCAGCGGGCAAGGCCGGCTTGATTCTCCCGCCGCGTTCGCCCGGATTGTGCTGCGCAGTAACGCGCACGGCGGCATGGTGCGGCTGGGAGATGTGGCCGATGTCGCGTTGGGCGCGGAAAACTATCAGATCAACGCCTCGGTGAATAACACATCCGGCGTATTGCTGATGGTTTACCCGGCGCCGGGGGCCAATGCGCTGCGTCTGGTAACCGCCATCAAGCAGGAGCTGGCGCGTCTCTCGGCCGATTTTCCTGAAGATATCCGTTATCAGGTGAAATTCGACGCCAGTGAGTCGGTGCAAAGCGCCATCAAGGAGATTAACCAGTCGCTGGCGCTGACGCTGCTGGTGGTATTGCTGGTGGTCTATCTGTTTATGCAGCGCGTTCGGGCGACGCTCATCGTTGCGCTGGCGATCCCTGTTTCGCTGCTGGGTACGGTGGCGGTGCTCTATCTGATGGGGTACAGCCTGAATATGCTCAGCCTGTTCGCCATGGTGCTGGCGCTGAATATCGTGGTGGATGACGCGATTGTGGTGGTGGAGAGCGTCGAGCGGCTGATGAGCGATAGCCCCGGAAAAACGGCGCTGCAAGCGACGCGTGAAGCGGTCACGCAGATCGCCGGACCGGTTATTGCCACAACCTTGGTGCTGCTGGCGGTATTTGTGCCAATCACCATGATGTCGGGGATTAGCGGGGAGCTGTATCGGCAGTTTGCGCTGACGCTCTGCGCCGCGATGATCATTTCCAGCTTCACGGCGTTGACCTTAACGCCCGCGCTGTCCGCCCTGCTGGTCCGCCGGCACGCAACGCCGGTAACCGGCGGATTCGCACGCTTCAATCGTGGCGTGGAGGCGCTGCGGGACGGGTATGTCCGGGTTGTCGAGCGTATTAGCCGCCACGCCTGGATCGGCATAGCCGGTGTGGTCGGGGCGGCCGCTATCGTCTGGGGATGTTACCGCATGCTGCCGACGGCGTTCCTGCCGCAGGAGGATCAGGGATACGTCTTTATCAACGCGCAGCTACCGGATGGCGCATCGTTGATGCGCACCGACCAGGTGATGGATCAGATGTACCAGCAGTTGGCGGCAAATCCTGCGGTCGAAGACGTGATAAAAATCAGCGGATTCAGTCTGATCAGCGGGGCCAATGCGTCGAATACCGGATTTGCGATTGTGATGCTGAAGCCCTGGCGGGAACGCCCGAGCGTCGATAAGCTGCTGCCGGCCATGCAGCAACAGCTGGCGCGCATTCCGTCGGCAATGCTGATGGTTATTGCGCCGCCGCCGATTAGCGGACTAGGAAATGCGGCGGGATTTGACCTGCGCTTGCAGGCGTTAAGCGGACAATCGCCCCGGCAACTCGCGCGCATCAGTCATGCTATTATTATGGCGGCCAATCAGCAGCCAGCGCTACAGCGGGTATTCACCACCTTCAGCGCCAACAGCCCGGAGCTAAAACTGGTCATCGATCGCCAGCGGGCCGCGATGTTGCAGGTGCCGATAGAGCGCGTCTTCGCCACGCTGCAAACCGCCTTTGGCGGTACGCTGGCGGGCGACTTCACCCAGGACAACCGGTTATATCGGGTCCAGGTGCAAAATGAAATGAATTACCGGCAGCGCAGTGAACAAATCCATCATCTGTCGGTACGCAGCAACAGCGGCGCGCTGGTCAATCTGAGCCAACTGGTGACGATGGAACCCACGCTGGGTACGCCGTTTCTTACGGCGTACAACCTGTTTCCCTCGGTATCGGTAAATGGTTCCGGCGCGGAAAACGTGCGCTCCGGCGAAACGATGCGGGTGATGGAGCAGGTATTGCGCGACCATCTGCCGCCGGGCTATGGCTACAGCTGGAGCGGATTATCGTTACAGGAACGGCAAAACAGCGGACAGATCCTCTATCTTTGCCTGGCGGCTATCCTGTTTGCCTATCTGTTTCTGGTCGCGCAGTATGAAAGCTGGAGTATTCCGGCGGCGGTACTGCTCTCGGTGGTTTTTGCGCTGGCAGGCGCCACGATCGGGCTGCGACTGACCGGCCTGACCAACAATATTTATGCGCAGATCGGGTTAATGTTGCTGATTGGTCTTGCCGCGAAGAACGCCATTTTGATCGTCGAATTTGCCGCTAAACGGCGCGCCGCGGGGGAAAACCTGATGCAATCCGCGCTCTCCGGCGCACGTCAGCGCTTTCGTGCGGTTATCATGACGGCGGTCTCCTTTATTATCGGGGTGATACCCTTGATGCTGGCGGGAGGAGCCAGCGAACAGAGCCGTCAGACGATCGGCGTGACGCTGTTTGCGGGCATGCTGGCGGCCACCACGCTGGGTCTGCTGTTTATTCCGGCGTTATATCTGCATATTCAGACCCTGCGGGAAAAATGCCACCGTCGTTTTAGTGGCGAAAATCCCCATAGGAATAAGAAGGATAACGATGAGAACGCCCCTTCGCACCGATAATAAACTGCTGCAGCGGATGCTGCTTCTGGCGGCATTGACGGTCGTCGTCATTGGCGCCCATATGGCGGCGTCGATCATCTCGCTGCTGCTGTTGTCGCTGTTTCTGGTCATCGTGCTGGAGCCGGTGGTCGGGGTGATATGCCGCACCGGGTTGCCCCGCCCGCTGGTCGTGACGCTGCTGGGCCTTATCTTGCTGTTGGCGCTGACCTACACGCTGCTGATGGTGGTGGCGGCGCTGCCGGAGTTTAACCAGATGAGTATGCAGATGCAGTGGCTGCTTACGCGCCAGCTCGCCGACAGTAAATTGTCGCTGGAAAGCATGGGGCTGTCGGTCACGCCGGAAGCCGTGGTCTCATTGATCGATCCCGGCCAGTTCTTATCCCTGATAGCCCGCATGCTGAGCCGCATTTCGAACCTGTTTTCGGCGGCGCTGGTGGTGTTTCTGACCGTCGTCTTTATGTTGATCGAGGTGCCGTCGCTGGCGGCGAAGACAGGGAAACTGTTTCGGGCCGCCTCGCCTGAAATGCAGGCGGTGCGCAGCGGCATCGCCAGCGTAACGCACTATCTGGTACTGAAAACGCTGATCAGCGCCGCCAACGGGCTGGCCGTATGGGGCGTGCTCTCTTTGCTTCAGGTGAAGTTCGCGTTTATCTGGGGAATTATCGCCTTTCTGTTCAACTTTATTCCGCTTATCGGCTCGATCGTCGCCTCCTTACCGCCGCTGATTCAGGCGTTTGTTTTTAACGGATTCGCCACCGGGGCGGCGGCGCTGGTCATCATTCTGCTGATCAACCTGCTATTGGGATGCGTGCTGGAGCCCTATCTATTCGGACGCAAACTGAACATGTCCGTCAGCGTTATCATGATTTCGTTGCTGGTATGGGGAGGGATACTGGGAATGATCGGCGTATTGCTGGCGGTTCCGCTGACCATGACCTGCAAGCTGACGCTGGAACAGATTAACGGCGGAAAACGCTGGGCCCGTCTGATGGAAGGATAGCGTTAGCGCGCCGCAGCGGGACAGGCTGGCGGCGTAAAAGACCCGATGAACCCGGACTATATTGCTTATATACTGCATCAATCTGGTTCTATAATCGGCGAACGGCTATCCCGCTGACTGAAAATAACGGGTAATTGGATGATTTACATCATAGATGGGGAACTCACCTATAACTCGGACGATTGCACGCTGAGCCACCATTCGGACGATGAACCGATCAAACTCAGTATTCCCGCCGGGCGTTTATTTGAACAATTGCTGACATCCAACGGCGAGGTGCTTTCCCGGGAATACCTGTTAACCGAAGTGTGGGACAAATACGGGTTACGCGGCTCAAACAGTAATCTTAACCAATATATCAGCCTGCTACGCCGCGCCCTCGCCGGCTACGGGTGCGATAACCTGATCGTCACCGTGCCCAAAATGGGCTTTCGCCTGAATACGGATATCGAGATTAGCCGTGAGCCGGATGCGGGATCGCAGAAAACGACGCCGTGGCTGGAAAAGGACGTGCCGCAACAGGCCGAATCAAATACCGGCATAAGCGAGCCGTCGCCATCGGCGGCGCCGATGACGGATAAGCCGCAGCGCTCCACAGGACAGCGGCGTTTTTTCTGGTTCGCCGCCCTGGCGAGTATCGTCAGCGCATCGATTCTGATCGCCGCGCTGGCGCATCTGAGATCCAATCCGCAGGAGCGCGAGATTACGCCGGTCGAGGAGGTACTGGATAATGGCTGCGAGATCACCTACCTCAAAAACATCAGTCGGGACGATCGCCCCGCCGTCAATAGGCAGATTCAGCAAATCCTTACGGCCAACAAGCTGAGCTGCGGCGCTAACCGGCGCATCGTCTTTGATAACTATACCTCTGATTCCACACAGAATTACGGTCGCACCATGTTATCGTTCTGCCAGTTGGGCAACCATCGGGAAATCATCGCTTGCGATAACTTTTATTACTATGACTGGAGAATCAATTGAAGCGAGTCAAAACCTATACGCTTGTCGGGGTAGGTGCCGTGTTATTGCTGGCTGTGCTGATTGCGTTGCTGCTGTTACGGCAGAATACGACGTTTCCATTCAAATGCTCCGGATTTACGCGTTACGATCTGGGTCGCAACGGCAGCGTTCTTGATTATCATCTGGCGCAGGACCTGCGTTTTCAAAGCGCCAATGCCGGCTATTTTCTGCTGAACGGCCACGTCTCCACCGGCGATAAGGATATGACGCTGAGCCGAACGATCAATCTCGATAAAGGCGGAAAGATCGATCAGGATACGTTCCGTTACCATATAAAGGCCGTCACGGCATCCGCAACGGACAACACCCCCGAACCGCTATTCAATCAGCTGCTGTCCGAGTTCACCACGGATAGCGCCACCCTGCAGTTGGACGTTATCCAGCTCGGCAAACAGGCCTATTTAATCGGCGGTCCGATTTCTTACCTGTTTACCTGCGTGGCTTATTAAGCGAAAACCGTGACGCCGCGGCGTTCCAGAATAGGATTTAGTCAAAGGGAGAAACAGCATGCGTATAGCACTGGTGGTGGGAGGGGCGGGCGGATTGGGCCGTGCTGCGGCAACGCGCTTTGCACAAGACGGAATGGCGGTGGTTGTAGCGGATCTTGATGGCGACGTCGCAGAGAAAGTGGCGGCGACGCTTCCCGGTCAGGGGCGGCGTCGGCCGCCCCTGGTGATGGTTATTCCACCGCAACATCAATCATTGGGGGGATATAACCGTAATCGAACTCCTCCAGCACGAAGGTCTGTGCGCCTTTCAGTTTGATCAATACCGTGGGAGCTTCGGTTCCACCGATACGATAGCTGTCTTCACCCGTCGGCACCGAATCAATGAAGGACGTCACCAGACCGTTGGGCATAACGTAGTGCGAATAGGTCTGGTAAGGCTGTGAAGGGGGATTCCCCAGCACCAGGCCAGAACCATTCAGCGGCACGTAAGGCCCGAACAGGTTTTCACTGACGAACCCGTACACACCGTCAGGTCCGGTGAGACCGTCGCCATAGGTAAACTTATGGCTGATGGTGAACAGATAATATTTTCCGTCCTGGAAAACAAAGTGCGGACGTTCGGTCTGGTCGTTAACGCCGACCGCGGTAATCAACGGCGGCAGCAGTTCCCAGTCATCCCCATCCTCGTCGCGGCACACCGCAATACCGATGCAGCCCGTCTGGAAGTGGGAATTACCGGCATCCTCGTAGCCCGGCGGCACATCGCCCAGTTCGTCGGGACCGACCACGTGCGAGCCGCGCTCCCCGGCAACGTTGCCTTCAAACAGCATATACAGCTTGCCGCTTTTCGGATCGCGGAACGGGCAGGGATCGCGGAAGGCCCAGTACTGGTTTTGGCTTTCGGTCTGATACATTTTACCATCCGCCTCAAACAGACTTTTCACCTTTTTAAAGCCCACCATTTCCACGCCGTTTTCCGTGGTCACCACGCGACCGCGCACTTTGACGACGGTCGCGCCCGGCGTTACGGCGGTGTAGTACAGGTCAATTTCGCCGCGTTCGTTCAACAGAACCGGCGTACCGGCCCATTCGCGCGTGGTCGGCGACACGCCTTCGGCCATCACGCGACCGCCCATGATCCAGTCTTTACCGGTGCGTGAATACCAGAAGTACATTTTTGCCCGGCCGTGGCGATCGTTCCAGTCGAGGGTAATATCGTAATTGCCCTGTTCGTCCTGATACTCCGGCGCGGTCGGGTTACGATCGGCGGTCAGGGTGAAAATCACCGACCAGCCGTTAACCGAGGCGATATTGCCGTCGATGTCGCGCAGCGGCATGGTGTCCCAGATAAACACTTCATCGCTCATCACCGGGAAATCCGCGCGGACCAGCGGTTGGGTGGTGGTCGGATCGTTTTCATTGACCTTCAGCGCATCGGCCCGCGACCAGATTGTCGCCTTTGTCGGCTTGTGCGGCTGAACGCCTTTAAGGGAGCAAGTAAGCGAGCTGGTTTTACCTTTAGCTTGATATAGTTCATTCATAATATTTCTCTCTTTATAAAAAATAAAAGCGGGCCAGATCAATAGATTTTATTTTCTGGCTACCGCTTTCTTTTGATTGGATAATTTTGACATGATAACAGGCACGCAATGGCCCACCCGTCAATATAACGGAATATATTCATCATGGGGATTCACAACAGAAAAAATCACTTTATATAACGTTCATCAAATAACTCAGCGTCCACACCTCCTTTATAACAAGTTAAAAAACAGAGCCATAAGAAAATAACTCATAAAGTAACCAGATTTACCTGATGAGTTTATTTCCTGGTTTTTTTATCATTCCCGATACGGTCATTGAAAAACCGCAATATTCCGCGACGAAGCTGTTCGACGCCGATAAACCCGATCATGCCCCCCAACGCCGGCGTCAGCGTTTTGGGCAGAGAATAATACTCCAGCGACGCCACCGCCGTTAGCGTCAATGCCCCGCACAGCGCGCCTTCCAGCAACATGCGCTGGCAGCTGCCGCCGACGTACGCCACGCGTAATATGGCGATAAAAATAGACAGCAGTACGCCACCGGTAGGAACATCTCCGCGCCACCAGGCGTGTATTAATTCATAAATTCCTGCCCAGCTGAAGATATTACTTTGCATATTTACCCGTCCCCCAGAATGGATTAAGCCAATAGGAAATTTCTCATAAAACCTCCGCTAATAAAAAAAGCCCCGGAGTTACCCGGGGCTAAAATAAAAAAAGCCTGCTCGCGGCAGGCTTGATAATATGTTTGTTGTTCGATGTGCTAATCACTACATCGCCATCATGGAAATAAATCTAACCAGTTTTGGACAAGAGTGCAAGCCTTAATTTAAAAAAATTTCAATTTTATCTTTCGCGATTTTATTGTTGCGGTGAGGTAATCAGGGAAAATAGTTTTTCGGCCGCCATAGATTCCTGATAACACTGGGTAATAAGAGAATCATAAAATGCCTTCCAATTTCGCGACCATGTGCGCTGCGTTAACTCAGGCACCAGCGCCTTAATCACTTTATATGCCGTCGCGGATTTTACCGGTTTCATACCGCTGCCGCCGCAGCGCGGGCAGACCTTCTCTATTGTCGTCCCTGCGGCGCGCGAGGCGGCCTGGTCGGTCACTTTTCCCCGCCCCCGGCAACGGCAGCGGGCTTGCGGATCGTCCGCGGTTCTGCCGTACTCCTCCACCGCCATTTTCGCCAGCAGCAGCATGCAGTTCGCCATCTGGCGGCCGGCGGCCTTCCCCACCAGCTTTGGCGCCCGTTTCATGCCGATACGGGCAATCCCTTCTATCGCCTTGCGCTTTTCTCCGTCATCTTTGTTGTACTTGGCAAAAATAAGGCTAAGCCCCAATGCCTCATGCGATTGAACCACTCCCAGCGCCAGCAAAATCTCGCTGTAGCCATCCCGCGCGCCCCGTGAAGCGGTGCTGCCGCTCCTGGCCCGGCTGACGGGCCGGCTGCCGTCTTGCGCCCGGTAAACGGACGGCGGCGGCGCCTCCCGGCAGGTAAACATTGATGAGGCTGACTTCGGGCCGCACAGGCTTAACGCATATTCAATCTTCATCGCGATACCTCCGTATAACAGGGCCGGCGCAGGCAGCCTGGCCGTTCTCGCAACGGACGTAGTGTCGGTTTACGTTCCATAGGGTCATTCCTTTCAATCTTACCGTTAAATTATGTCGCACGGCCGCGGTGCGCGGCCATCCTGTCACTGTGCCAATACCGTATGGGTAGTCAAAATTTAGTCATTTTTTTGTTGATTTTATTAGCTACAAAGCAGACTATAGTCAACTGAAATCAACAATACAACGAATAAATCCACACAGTGTTTATTTTTTAAGTTGGTGAAAATGACAGAGCTAACCGAACGCCTGCGCTATCTGATGCGCGAAGAGGGAATGAAGCAAAAGGATTTGGCCGAAATTGTGGGTACGTCGCCCCAGACCGTGAATAACTGGTTGAAACGTGGAACGCTGAGTCGTGAATCCGCTCAGGCCATCAATGAAAAAACGGGTTATTCACTGGACTGGTTGCTCAACGGCATTGGCCAGCCGAAACCGGAAAGTAGTAATTTCAAGGCCTCCCGCCTGCACGTTACCGAGTGGGAGAGCATTGATAATGATGACGACGAATTTGTGGAGGTTCCATTGTTAGGTGTCAGGCTATCGGCCGGAGGGGGCGCATATGATATTGACGAGGACGAAGTGTACGCTCTTCCCTTTCGTGCTCATACGTTAAGACGGCTTGGTATTCAGGTGGAAGATACCCGCGTGGTTACCGTGATGGGCGACAGTATGGAGCCCAAGCTGTCGGACGGCGATAAGGTCGCCGTCAACCTGTCGGACAGGCAAATCCGCGATGGCAAAATGTACGCCATCCGCATGGGGGAGTTGCAACGCGTCAAGGCGCTGGTCAAGCGGCCGGACGGCAGTATCATCGTGCGTTCTTACAACCCGCTCTATGAGGACGAGGTGGTGACCAAGGAGCAGATCATCAACGGCGAACTGGCCGTTATTGGGCGCGTGTGGTGGGTATCCGCGCTGGTGTAAGCCCCGCCCCCGCAAGAAACGGCGGTGCCGTACCGCCTGCCGCCGCTCGTATTAGCGCACCGGGCGCGGCCAGCACGCATGCAATAGGCGGGATAACGGATATACTTAGTAATCATGCATAGCCCAGTGATGTTTAAATAAGGAGGCGACATGCCTTATTCAGCCACGCGATCGCTGCCCGACAGCGTAAAAAACGTTCTGCCGCCGCACGCGCAGGAAATTTATAAAGAGGCCTTCAACAGCGCCTGGGAGCAGTATAAAGACGCGGACGACCGGCGAGGAGATGATAGCCGGGAGGAAACCGCGCATAAGGTCGCCTGGAGCGCGGTTAAACAGACTTATGCAAAAGGCGATGACGACCGCTGGCATAAAAAATCGTAATCCCTTCATCCCGCCCGGCCGTTTTCCACAACCCCGTTTAACAGCACAGAAAGGTCGTCACATCGTGCTGTCTTGTCAGGTAGGTCCCGCGGAAACGGCGCCCCGCATAGCACTGCGGCGTTAAATCGGTCAGTAGCTCCAGCTCAAAGGACTGGCTGGCGCTATCCAGCGCGACCATTCTGGCATCCACAAAATCAAAATAGTGTTTAACCTGCGGATACAACGCCTTAAACAGGCTCTCTTTGGCGGAAAAACTTAGCGTCAGCAAACAGCGAAACTCATCATCCTGGGCGTACAGCCAGTGGTACTCATCTTCGCCAACAATGCCCGGCCACAGCGACTCGGCGCGTTCCGCAGACATAAACGTCTCGATATCCACCCCAACGCCGGAAAGCTCGGGGCTGCGGATATGCGCGGCGCACAATACGCTATCCGTATTATGACTTAGGGAGCCGGCGATATTTTCCGGCCATTGCGGCGACCGATCCTTACCGCTGGACAGAACAAAATCCGGATGCCCCAGCTTACCCAGCACCTGTTTAGCCAAACAGCGGCCGGCCAGAAACTCGGCGCGCCGTTTCGGCACGGAACGCGCCAGCGCGTCAGAAAATGGAATACCGGCCGCGGTAAACAGCTCGTCGGTATAAGCAGATAACCGGAAATGACTGCGTGCGCACAACCCAGGATAAATGGCGCCATCCTTTGCCTGCGGGAACGTTATCCATTCAACATCATCAATAAAAACAGAAAGCATGTCACTTTACTCTTGAAGGAGAAATTACTCCCCGGGCGATCCAGCACCTTAACCATCCATGAATGATGGGCGACTCCCGCCCATCATCACTTAACCAAGCACCGTTACAATGCTAAAAAGAACCCTGCGATGCTGGCACTCATCAGGTTGGAAAGCGTACCTGCGGCCACCGCTTTCAAACCAAGCCTGGCAATATCCTGACGCCGGTTCGGCGCCATACTGCCCAATCCTCCAATAAGGATAGCTATCGATGACAGGTTAGCAAACCCACAAAGTGCGAAGGAAATAATCGCCTTGGTATGATCGGACAACACCTGCAAGCCGGCGGCGGCGACCACGTCGTCCGCTTTCAGATATTCGCTGAAATTCATATAGGCGACGAACTCGTTGACGATCAGTTTCTGGCCGATAAACGATCCGGCGATGGTCGCCTCATCCCAGGGAACGCCGATCAAAAACGCGACGGGGGCAAACAGCCAGCCTAAAATCAGCTCCAGCGACAGCTGCGGATAGTTAAACCAGTCGCCGACGCCGCCGAGAATACCGTTAAGCAAGGCGATCAAAGCGATAAACGCCAGCAGCATGGCGCCCACGTTCAGCGCCAGCTGCATACCGGAAGCCGCCCCGCTGGCCGCGGCGTCAATCACGTTGGCCGGTTTGTCTTCCGCATCGACAAACCCGCTGATTTCCTCCCGGTCATGGGTATTTTCCGTTTCCGGCACCATCAGTTTCGCAAACAACAGACCGCCGGGAGCCGCCATAAAGGAAGCCGCGATCAGGTATTCCAGCGGCACCCCCATCTGCGCATACCCCGCCATCACGGAACCGGCGATGGAAGCCAGCCCGCCGCACATCACGGCGAATAATTCCGACTGAGTCATATTGGCGATATACGGGCGAACCACCAGGGGCGCCTCCGTCTGACCGACGAAAATATTCGCCGTGGCGGAAAGCGATTCGGTGCGCGACGTGCCCAGCAGTTTCTGCAGCCCGCCGCCAAGCAGCCGAATCACCCATTGCATCACGCCCATGTAATAAAGCACGGCGATAAGCGATGAGAAGAAAACGATAATAGGCAGTACGCGAAGCGCAAAAACAAATCCGCCGCCGCCGAATACTTCGAACATTTTGTCAGAGGTCAGGCCGCCGAACATAAAAGATACGCCCTGATTGCCATAGGAAATGACGTTCGCCACTCCTTCCGTCATGCCGCCCAGCACCCGGCGTCCTAACGGGACGTATAACACCAATGCGCCAATACCGATCTGAAGAAGGAAAGCGCCCAGTACCGTGCGCAGCCTGATGGCTTTCCGATTGCTGGAAAGCAGGACCGCAAATAATACCAGTGCCGCCATGCCGATGAGACTCATAAAGAGTTGCATGTGAAGTTCCCTTTAGCGCGAGATAACAATAATTTTTTGCCAACAAAAAACGGTGATTACCATCGATCGTCATATAAACGAGCAACCGATAGCCCGACAAGGCCGGAGGCGGCCGCTATCGGTGGGGCCGATTATAAAGGCAGGATCTCAACAGAGGCCAATTTATGTCACAAATTCATACAACACCAAACAGCCGAAAACATACAATAGTGATCTTCATCACACTTTTATCGCTATTATAAGAAAAAACGCTGGATATTTAGCTAGGTATGGCGACAGAAAGCGTCTTGCAGAACAGACATCAGGCCGAACTGCGCTACCTGTGCGGCGGCAATCCGAACAGTCTGCAGGTGTTGTGATATATCGCGCTCGCGATATCAACGGCGGGTTCAGGCCTTAACCGGCACAGCGACTGAAAAACCTGATTTATCCGCTCCGGGCGGTTTGGCTCTCCCTGATAGCCGCAAACCGGCATATCCGGCGCATCGGTTTCCAGCAACAAACTGGCGAGAGGCAAACGGGCGATCGCCTGACGCGTCTTGTTGGCCCGCGGATAGGTAATGGTGCCGCCGACGCCGATACAATAGCCGAGGCGGATAAAAGCCTGCGCCTGTTGCAGGCTGCCGGAAAAACCGTGAATCACGCCGGTGCGCGGCACCTCGCTACGGCGCAATAATTGCGCCAGCCGATCGTGGCTGCGCCGCGAATGCAGAATAACCGGAAGATCGTAGCGCTTCGCCAGCTTAAGCTGAGCGCCGAGCAGCGCGCACTGCCGCTCAAACTGCGGCTCATGCATATACAGATCCAGCCCAATCTCTCCCACGGCCGCCAGCCTGGACGGACTTTGCCGCAGGCGATCTTCCAGCAGCTCCAGGTCTGCGTCGCGGTGACGGGCAATATACAGCGGATGCAACCCAAGGGCGGCATAGAGGGACGGATGGTTAGCTGCCAACGCCAGCACGCGTTCAAAGTAGCGCGCCGCAACGGCAGGAATAATAATGCGTTCGACACCCGCCTCTGCGGCCAGGCGCAGGCTTGCCGGCTCATTATCGCCAAACGGCGGAAAATCGAAATGGCAGTGGGTATCAATAAAATGATGAGGTATGGCGGGGGGGACGGTAAGCATAGGCTTAAGCGCCATAAACTTGACCGGGATAATCAATCTGCCGCAGCACATCCTTCGCTGCCGCCAGCAAACCGGCAACAAAAATACGCGTTTCCAAACTATTTACCCTCAGTGTAAAACCGTCTTCTCCGAGGATACCTTTTCGTGCTCTTTTCCGTAACCTTCTTGCAGTACGCCGGATAAATAACCGTGGTTTCCTTCCAGCCAGGCGCAGTCACTGTCAAACCATTCGGCCCACAGCGACCAGAAATTCCCTTTCCACTGTTTCCATTTGCCGACAGCGATATCGCTATTCATCACACCCCTCCTGATAAACGTTCGAAGTAAAGCAAATACCACCAACACAGTATGCCAGATAAATATGACAGCCACATGGCGTGACCGTCCTATTTTCTCAGCCTTTGGCGTTATTTACGCCTGAGGTTATCAGGAGCCTGACTACGGTCGTTTTCGGCCGAGGAACAAGCTCACCAGGAACAGAATAATCCCGACAATAAAGACGATTTTAGCAGCGCCCGCTGCCGTCCCTGCCAGGCCACCAAAACCCAGTGCCGCGGCAATCAACGCAATCACTAAAAAGATAATACCCCAACGAAACATACGCTCTCCTTACCAGAAAACTGAAAATCGTGGCGGCAATCGAAAAATATCCGGATTGCGTACCCACATGGTGGTTGGTACTGTTTTTACAGGTTATGGCGGGTTATCCGCCTGAGCGGACAACCCTGACCCTCGCCTGACGTTATGACTTGATCGTCAAATCATTTTTGACGCTTTTAACGCCGTCGACCGCTTTGGAGACGCTTTCAGCGCGTTCCGACTGCGCTTGATTGTCGACGGTACCGCTAAGCTGTACCACGCCCGCATGGGTTTCCACCTTCACTTTACGGGAAGGGACGATGTCGTCCGCCAGCAGTTTCGCTTTGATCGAACTGGTGATCACCGCATCATCGGCATAGGCGCCGACTGACTGCGACGCATCGTCTTTAATCTGCAGCTTGTCGCTGACAGACTTCACCCCTTCCACGTTGCCGGCGATTTGCACCGCGTGGGCCGATACTTCCTGGCTGCTGACGAAGCCGCTCAGGGTAACCACCCCGTTAGTGGTGGCCACGGAGATATCGCCGCTTTTGATGGCCTTATCTTCCAGCAGTGCGCTTTTTACCTTGGCCGTGGTTGCGCTGTCGCTTACGTAGCCAGACGCTTTATCTGCGGAACTATCGATTTTTTCACCAGTAGTACTTGCTATACGCTGTACTTTTTGTCCCACGGTATCTTCCGCCAGCGCATTACCGCCAGCCAGAATAGAACCCAGTACGACCACCAGCAGTGACTGTGTAAGTTTGGTCTTATTCATCGATTTCTTCCCTTTATGTTTTTATGTGTCCGACGCACGGAGGCGCGGCCCACATTAACGCGGTGATTACGATTGCTATTGAGAATATTGCCGTTATGCTTGTTAACCTGATGCATCCGTCATTTATGTCATTTAAATGATAAAAAACGGAGCAATGCATTGTTAATGCATACAAAAATAAAACAATGAACCACATTCAATCTCGTTAACAGTTAAACAAACTAAAATACTTAACACGTTGTTAACTATAGACCACTATGCTCAAAATCACAGGGTAATATCGATAAAAGAAGCGCAACCCGGGGGAATTCAGATTTGTCTGTGGCATGCTTTACAGGCATAACATGCGCTGAAGATAGAGATAACCAGCTGATAAATAATCATAAATGAAAAAAACACCCGCACCAGCCATGATTATTCCATGACCCGGCCGGGTGTTCAAATCTATACCCAAAGGTGGATATTTATACAGAACGCATTAATGTTCGCGCGTTTGATGGAACTCGACTTCGGGATAACGTTCCCGCGTCAGGTTAAGGTTGACCAGCGTCGGCGCGATATAAGCCAGATTGTCGCCGCCGTCCAACGCCAGATGCTGTTCGTTCTTGCGTTTGAACTCCTCAAACTTTTTCACATCGGCGCACTCGACCCAGCGCGCGGTGGAGACGTTGACGGATTCATAAAGCGCTTCCACGTTGTATTCGCTCTTCAGGCGGGCGACCACCACGTCAAACTGCAATACCCCTACCGCGCCGACGATAAGATCGTTATTGGTCAGCGGACGGAATACCTGCACCGCCCCCTCTTCGGACAGTTGCACCAGGCCTTTCAGCAACTGCTTCTGTTTCAACGGATCGCGCAGGCGGATGCGGCGGAACAGCTCAGGCGCAAAGTTCGGGATCCCGGTGAATTTCATCTCTTCGCCCTGGGTAAAGGTATCCCCAATCTGGATGGTGCCGTGGTTATGCAAGCCGATGATATCGCCGGGATAGGCCTCTTCAACGTGAGAACGGTCGCCCGCCATAAAGGTCAGCGCATCGGAAATCACCACGTCTTTGCCGGTACGCACCTGACGCAGCTTCATCCCTTTCTCATACCGGCCGGACACCACGCGCATAAACGCCACCCGGTCACGGTGTTTCGGGTCCATATTGGCCTGAATTTTAAACACGAAACCGGTGAATTTTTCCTCGGCGGCCACCACGTGGCGCGTATCGGTTTTACGCGGCATCGGCGCCGGCGCCCAGGCGACCAGCCCATCCAGCATATGGTCGACGCCGAAGTTGCCCAGCGCGGTGCCGAAAAACACCGGCGTCAGATCGCCGGACAGGAAAGCATCCAGCTCAAACTCATGGGATGCCCCTTGCACCAGTTCCAGCTCTTCACGCAGTTGCTGCGCCAGATCTTCACCCACCGCCGCGTCCAGATCCGGGTTATCCAGCCCTTTTACGACGCGCACTTCCTGAATCGTGTGGCCTTTACCGCTCTGATAAAGATAGGTCTCGTCTTTATAGAGATGGTAAACCCCTTTGAATAACTTGCCGCAGCCAATCGGCCAGGTGATGGGGGCGCAGGCGATTTTCAGCTCCCTTTCCACCTCATCCAGCACTTCCATCGGGTCGCGGATATCGCGGTCCAGCTTGTTCATAAACGTCAGGATCGGCGTATCGCGCAGGCGCGTTACCTCCATCAGCTTACGGGTACGATCTTCCACCCCTTTCGCCGCATCAATCACCATCAGACAGCAGTCCACCGCCGTCAGCGTACGGTAGGTATCCTCGGAGAAGTCTTCATGCCCCGGGGTATCCAGCAGATTGACCAGGCAGTCATGATAGGGAAACTGCATCACCGAGGTGGTAATGGAGATTCCGCGCTGTTTTTCCATCTCCATCCAGTCGGACTTCGCATGCTGGCTCGAACCACGCCCTTTTACCGTACCGGCGGTCTGGATCGCCTGCCCGAACAGCAACACTTTTTCCGTAATGGTGGTTTTACCGGCGTCGGGGTGGGAAATAATGGCGAAGGTGCGTCTTTTCGCGACTTCGCGGGCGTATTCACTTGGAGACATGATTTTCAGGTTTCTTCTGTTAGCCACCCGGCGGCGTCATCAAGTCAAAAATACCGATGTCAGCGTCAGGCGAAGCGGGAATTAAATCGTAAGCCGGGTATTTTCCCTGATTTAACGGTGATACACAATCAGTGACTGCAAGCGGCGGGAATCGCGCCCTGCGCGGGCAACGCGCGGGGCGTCGGTTCAGGCGCCCAGCGTGGCGCCGCCGTCAATAACGATATCCTGTAGCGTAATATGGCCGGCCATATCGGACGCCATAAACAAAATGGCGTCGGCGATATCCTGCGGCCGGGCGATTTTCCCCAGCGGAATGCCCAGTTTGAACTGGTCGGGAAAACCGTCGATGGTGGACTGCTCCCCCGCCGGCGACGCCCACATGCCGCGCAGCATGGGGGTGTCCGTCGAACCCGGCGAGATCAGATTACAGCGCACGCCATACGGCGCCAGCTCAAGCCCCGCGGTCAGACACAGGCTGCGCACCGCCGCCTTGGACGCGCAGTAGGCGGCCATGCCCACGCGGGGAACGTGCGCGGCATTGGACGCCACCGTCACAATGGCCCCGCCGCGCTGGCGCTGAAACTGCGGGATCGCCGCCTGCAACAGATTGAATACGCCGCTCGCATTGACCGCCAGGCAATCCTGCCAGTCCTGCTGACTGAGCTTTTCCGTCGCCCCCATACGCAGAATACCGGCGCCGTTGACCAGCACATCCAGCCGCGGCGTTTGCGACAGCAGCGCGCCGCAACGCTCGGCCACGGCGCCAGCGTCGCGGATATCCAGCAGGCTGGGGGTAAAAGGCAATGCCGTATCCGGAAACGCCAGATCAAACCCCACCACCTCGGCCCCCGCCGCTACGAAACGGCACGCCGTTTCATAGCCGATGCCGCGACCGGCGCCGGTTACCCATACCTGTTTGCCGCTGAAATCAAAGCGGGCGCTCATGCTTCCTCCCGCTGCGGCTGCGCCAGCAATGCCAGCCAGTGGTTGATGGTCGGGCTTTTTACCAGGGCCACGAAATCCACATCGTGGCCCTGCTGACGCCAGCGGGCCGCCAGCGACATGATGCGTACGGAGTCCAGCCCGTAATCCAGCAGGTTTTCATCATCGTCCACCTCGCCGCAGTCCTCATCCAGAAGCGGCAACAGCTCCGCCCGCAGACGGGATTTACCGTATCCTTGCGCCGCGGGTTCATCCGCTACCAGCTGGTCGGTGGTGACCACCCGGGCGCAGCGGCCGGCGCTATAGCGCAGGGCCATCATATGCTCATCCAGGGAGAAATCGGCCAGCGCGTCCGCCACCATAAAGGGCTTGATATCGCGCATAAAAGCGTCGTTCGCCGTGGTAAGACAGCCGATATGGGCATAAACGCCGCATATAATCAGCTGATCGCGACCGGCGTCGCGCAGCCGTTGTTCCAGGTCGGTGCGCACAAAGGCGCTATAGCGCCACTTCACCAGCACGGTGTCCGCGTCCTCCGGCGTCAGGGCGTCGGTGATCTTCTGCTGTTCGGGATAGTTATTCAGCCCCGGCCCCCACATATCGTTCAACAACGCCCGGTCGGCGGCGCTCTGATTATTCGGCTGAGCGGTGTAGAACACCGGAATGCCGCGCTGACGGCAAAAATTTTTCAGGCGCGCAATATTGTCGATAAGCCGGGCGGTCAGCGGGCTGTTCTCCCCCCAGAAATTAAGAAAATAGCGCTGCATATCATGGATCAGCAACGCCGCCCGCGCCGTTTCCAGCGGCCAGCTCACTTTGTTGTCGGGCAGCGCCTCCGCCGACGGCAGAGGGTAGCTATTCAGTTTGGGAATACTCATGGATGACTCTCCTGCGGGATAAGCTGCTGCGCCATCTCGCGCAAACGCTGTTTATCAACTTTACCCACCGGCGTTTCCGGTAACGCCGGCAGGCTTGCAAAACGATCCGGCAATTTGTAATCGGCAATGCCCTGCTCGCGCAGATGACGACGCAGCGCCACGGATTTGATCGCTTCCCGGCAAACGACGAAAGCGCAGCTCTTTTCCCCCATCAGCGGGTCGGGGATCGCCACCAGCGCGGCGTTGATCACCTGAGGATGACGTAAGAGCAGGTTTTCAATCTCCTCGGCGGCGATCTTTTCGCCGCCGCGGTTAATCTGATCTTTCTCCCGCCCCACCACCTGCAGATAGCCGTCCTCGCGCTGGATCACCACATCGCCGGAGCAGTAGAAGCCCTGTTCATCAAATACCTGCCGGTTATGCTGCGGACTGCGGTAATAACCCCGAAAGGTATAGGGGCCGCGGGTCATCAGGCGCCCGGCCTGTCCGCGCGGTTGGGGGTTGCCCGCGGCATCGGCCACCCAGACTTCGTCGTCCGTGCTGATGGGGCGCCCCTGGGTGGTGAAAATACGCTCATCGTCGTCGTCCAGACGGGTGTAGTTCACCAACCCTTCCGCCATGCCGAACACCTGCTGGAGCCGGCATCCCAGTTCGGCGGGGATGCGTTGGGCCAGCGCCTCGCTCAGCCGCGCGCCGCCGACCTGTAATAATTCCAGGCTTTGCAGCGCCGTGCGCTGCCCGGCCAGCGCGACGGCCTCCAGCCATAGGCTTACCGCCGGCGGCACCAGCGCCGTAACGTTAATCCGATGCCGTTCAATCAGCGGGAAACAGTGGGTCGCGCTGGGGTCGCTCGCCATCACCACCGTTCCCCCGGCATAGAACGCGCCCAGCGCGCCCGGCGAACTCAGCGGATAGTTATGGGCGGCCGGCAAGGCGCACAGGTAGCGGGTTTGGGCATTAAAACGGCAAATATCCACGCTGGCGCGGATACTGTAGTAGTAATCGTTGTGGGTGCGGGGGATCAGTTTCGGCGTGCCGGTGCTGCCGCCGGACAGCTGGAAAAACGCCACCTCGTCCGGCGGCGTCGGCGAGGAGAGATTATCATCCCCGCTTTCCTGCAGCAGATGGAGCAAATCGCGCTCAGGATCGCCGTCGCCGCGCAGTATGATCTGTTGTAAAGAGGGATGGTTCTGCCGCAGCGTCTCAATAAACCTATCGTCATGGAACAACTCATGGCCGCGATCGGCGATCAGCAGCGCCGGCGCGATCTGCTGCGCATAGGCGCTCAATTCACTGCGCTGATGGTTGAACAGCGCGTTCACCGGCACCACGCCAATACGCAGCAAGGCGAAATAGGTCTGGTAAAATTCGGCGATATTCCCCAACTGCACCAGCGCCGTTTGCCCGCGCCGTACGCCGCGCCGCGTCAGCGCGCCCGCCAGGCGGTTAACGCTGTGGTTTAGCTGGCGATAGCTGAAGCGGCGATCGCCGTCGATCAGCGCCAGCGCATCGTTGTCTTTGTGGCGGCTGAGAATATCGCCCAGCGGCCGGTCGGTCCAATAACCGCGCTCACGATAGCGCTGCTCCAGTTCGGCGGGCCAGCGGTTGAATTCAATGATCATGCGACGCACTCCCGATCGTTGGTTATCCCAAAGGCGTTGAGCATGGTGCTCAGCTTCACGCCGGTTTCGTTCCATTCGGAAACCGGCTGCGAATCCGGCACGATGCCGGCGCCGGCAAACAGCGTCACCCGATTTTCACGCACTTCGCCGCAGCGGATGGTGACCACCCATTCGCCGTTGCCCTGCGCGTCGCACCAGCCGACGATGCCGCCGAACAGCCCGCGATCGAAGGGTTCCAGGGAGGCGATTAGGGAACGCGCCGCCTCGGTCGGATACCCGCACAGTGCCGGCGTGGGATGGAGCAAACTGGCCAGTGACAGGGCGTTGTCGGTTTCATTGGCCGTTTCGCCGCTGATGGCGGTCGCCAAATGCCACAGCGTGGCGGTGGAAAGCAGTTGCGGCGTATCTGGTATATGCAGTTGGCGACAACGGGGGATCAACACACGGCGCATCTCGTTAATCACCACCTGATGCTCATACCCATCCTTCGCCGAATCCAGCAATCGTTGCCCCACGTTCCGATCCGCCTGCGGGTCAGTGGCCCGCGCAGCCGACCCCGCCAACGGCGTAGAGTGTAGATGGCGCCCCGACTTACGCAATAACAATTCAGGGCTGGCGCCCAGCAACGCGCCATCGTCAAGTGGGACATAAAAATGGTAGGCATCGGGTTCTCGGGCCAGCATACGCGCCAACAGCGCCCGATGGTCGACCGGCGCGCCGAGTTCAATATCCAGCAGGCGCGAGAGTACGACCTTGGCGATGTTCCCCTCCCGCGTCGCATTCACGGCCTGACTCACCAAATCGACAAAAACCTCCCGCTCCGGTCGTGGCGTGGCGGTGACGATATCCGGTAATGAAGGACAGTCGCTGAGTAAGGGCGTGGTTAAATCGGATCGACGGAACCAGTGGCTTTGCCGGGGAATAAACAGCGACGACGGACGGGTGGCGTCAAAAGGAATCGCGCCGACCAGCACCGGTTCGGCAATGCCCGCCGCCCTGGCGTGCGCAAACGCCTGTTGCAGGGTTCGCTGAAATTCGCCCTCGGCATCAAAACCATCGCTGGCGGGCGTTGCCAGCGACATAAAACGTCCCTGCGTATACAGGCTACGAAAGGGCGAACTGAAAAAAAATCCTGAATCCGGCCTCCAACCACTCTTCTCTTCCTGCGTGATATTGTCCCTAATCAAACGGTACACTCGCAACCTCCTGTATCATTCATAATGATAACGATTATGATAACGATTATCATTAATGGATTTGGGTAACAACTTAAGGCGATGCTTAAGCATTGTCAATATGGGAAAATAAGCTTCGGTCCCCCCAATTGACGTTTAAGAGATAAGAGGTTCAGGTAATGAGAGTGGAATTTTACTTCTCGAGATGGCGCCGTGTGTTGCTGCCGCTGTTGGCGTTAGCGCTACTGAGCGCATGCGACGAAAAAAACACGGCCAACGAGGCGGCAGAACCGGATAATACGGCGGTCAGCGGATGGCCGCGGCAGATTAAAACCCTTGACGGCACCCTCACTATCAAATCCCCGCCGCAGCGCGTCGTCTCCACCAGCGTCACCGTTACCGGAACCCTGTTGGCGATCGATGCGCCGGTGATCGCCAGTTCCGCCACCAGCCCGGGCTCCCGTATTTCGGACAGTCAGGGATTCCTGCGCCAATGGAGCAATATCGCCCGTGAACGCAAGGTAAAAAAAATCTATGAAACCAAGCCCAATGCCGAAGCTATCGCCAACGAAGCGCCGGACCTGATCGTGGTCGCCGCCACGGGCGGCGACTCCGCCCTGGCGCTGCGTCAACAGCTTAGCGATATCGCGCCGGTTCTGGTGATCAATTATGATGATAAAAGCTGGCAGGACCTGGCCCTTCAGTTGGGCTACGCTACCGGACGCGAGGAGCAGGCTCAGGCGGTGATTGCGAAATTCGACAGCCGACTGAACGCCGTGAAGCAACATTTGCGTTTACCTCCGCAGCCCGTCAGCGCCTTTGTCTGGCGGGAAGACGGCAAGGGCGCCAATTTATGGACCACCGACTCCGCACAGGGCCAGTTGCTTCAACAGTTGGGTTTCGAGCTTGCCATAGTGCCTGATTCAGTGAAAGGCAATTACAGCATGGGCAAGCGTAAGGATCTGGTGCAATTATCAGGCGAAAAGATGGCCGACGGGCTGAACGGTAATACCTATCTGCTGTTTTCCACTGATGGGGAGAGCGTCGGGCAATTGCTCGCCAATCCTTTTGTCGCCCATTTGCCGGCGGTCAGGGACCGCCATGTTTATGCCATGGGCAACGATACCTTCCGCCTGGACTACTATAGCGCCAGCAATATGTTAGATCGGCTGGAAAACCGTTTCGGCGGGCATTAACTTCCCGCCGATGACACCGGCTGCGCCGGAGGGGGGTTTTCAAGCCGGCGCAGCGGCGCAGACAGTGCGGCCAGCGCCACGCACGCCAGGGCGGCGCCGAGGCCGAACAACAGGCCGGAGGTTTGCGGCAGCAGCTGTGTTCCCATGGTGCCCAGCAGCAGAGCGCCAAAAGCATCCCCCGTTACCGCCTGCGCCGTCCACAGACCATTGACGCGTCCCAGCAAGGCATTTGGCGTCAGACTCTGCACCAGCGTAAACTGCAACAGCGCATTGATGGCGCTGAGATAGCCATAAATCGCCAGGCAGCACAGCGATAAGATAAAATAGGGCATCAGGCTGAACAGGCTGAGAACTAAAAATCCCGCCACCGCCGTGAAGATCATCAATCTGCCGGGACGGGGGGTTTGGGCCACCCGCCCGCTGGTGAAGGCGCCCAGCGCCGCACCCAGCGGTATCGCCGAATACATCAGTCCCAGATGCCATGCGTCAATCCGCCAACCAACCGCCAGAGCGGGAAACAACACCCGCACGGCGCTGGTCAGGCTGACCAGCGTGCCCATCAGCACGATTGCGCCGATAACCCGATTTTGTTTTAAAAAAACCATCCCCGCCAGCAACGCACGGCCGGGATGCTCCCTTGGCTGCTGCGGCGGCGGCATTGAAGGCAAACGTATCAGCGGAATCAGCGTTATCCAGGTTCCGAGCGCGGCCAAAGCGTAATTCCAGCCCACATCGCCCCAGGCGATAACGATACCGCCGATGGCGGGAGACACCACCGCGCCGAAGCGTACCGTCAGCATGCTGATGGCCCCCGCCGCGCCGAGGTTTTCCCGCCCGACCAGCGCCGGGGTCGCGGCCATCAATGCCGTCATGCCCACCGCGCCGAAAAAACCGTCCCATACGGCAAGCAGCCACAGCAGGGTCAACGAAGGTTCCGCGGCCAATGTATTAAGGTACAAACCGGCAAATCCGGCGCCGCAGGTAGCGCGCGCGAACAGAATCAGCCGCTGGCGGTTGTAGCGATCCGCCATTACCCCCCCCAGCAACAGGCCGATAAACATACCGCCGCTGGCCAGAATGACCGCGACTCCGACCTGGAAGGTCGAGCCGGTCATCTGCTGGATCTGCACCGGCACCGCCACGGTCAGCATGCCTAACGACAGAACCGAGATAAAACGCGCGCAAAACAGCGCTCGAAAATCACGGTTATCTCTTAGCAAGCTGAAATTGAGTAAAATGGAGGGTCTATCCATGGCATTTTCCTGGCACTGTTAAGCTCCGATTAAGTCGATAAGATCGCCGTCATCGACGCCGGCGTTTTGTTCCCGATAAAGGCATGTTATTATATTAAACATTAAATTATAATGATAATTGTAATCATTTTCATATGCATTCGGACAAAACCCATCTCACGCCGATGAATGACGCCAGCCTGCTGCGGGCGCCATCCAAGGGAAAAATAACCGGCTATCCGCTGTACGGTTTGCTGATCGTGATTCTGCTATTGATGCTGTGCAGCCTGCTCAGTTTATTCGTCGGCGCCAAACACATTCCCTTTACCAACGTCATCAATATATTCAGCGGCGATCATACCCATCCCGACAGCATAATTATCCTCGAAGCCCGCTTGCCGCGCATGCTGGCCGGATTACTGGCCGGCGCCGCGCTCGGCGTATCCGGGGCGCTTATCCAGGCGCTCACCCGCAATCCTTTGGCCGACCCGGGTATTTTAGGCATCAACGCCGGCGCCAGTTTCGCGGTGGTGATCGGTATCGCTTTTTTTGGCGCAACGCTGCCTGAACAGTATCTGTGGTTCGCATTCGGCGGCGCGCTGTTATCCAGTCTGGGAGTATGGCTGATCGCTTTCCAGGCTCGGGGCAAATCCAGCCCCGTCCGTTTAACGCTGGCCGGGGTGGCGCTCGGCGCCGTACTGGCGGGCATGACCTCCGGTATCTCGCTAATGGATCCGCAGGTCTATGATCAGGCCCGTTTTTGGGAAGCCGGCACGCTGGATATCCGCAGCATGCACGTTATAAAAGTGATCGCCATGCCGGTGTTGGCAGGGTTGGCGCTGGCTTTATTACTGGCTCGTTCCCTTAATGTCCTGGACATGGGGGATGATATGGCGCAGGCGTTAGGCACCCGGACGAAAGTGGTGCAGATGCTGGGCCTGATCGCCATCACGCTATTATGCGGTTCGGCCACCGCAGCCGTGGGGCCCATCGCGTTTATCGGCCTGATGGTGCCCCATATCGCCCGTCGATTGGTCGGCCCGGATCAGCGGCAGATACTGCCCTGGGTCATGATCCTGACTCCGGGACTGCTGTTGATTTCCGATATGGTGGGCCGCGTTATCGTACCCGGCGAATTACGCGTTTCCATCGTTACCGCCTTTATCGGTTCTCCGGTACTGATTGCCCTGGTACGCCGACACGGGGGGAAAAGTGGATGATGCAGCTCGGATTAACGCAAAGCGCCCTGCGTCGACGCGGGTATTGCGGCGTAATGGTTATCCTATGCCTGACGCTGGCAATACTGGCGCTGGTTTCAGGCACCATGCAGCTCAGCGTGGGGCAGGTACTGCGGGCGCTGTGGGGGGAAGGTCCCGCAGGGATTGTCACCATTGTGGTCCAGTGGCGTTTGCCGCGCGTGATGATGGCGCTGATCCTCGGCGCATCGCTCGGCGTCAGCGGCGCCATCTTTCAGTCCTTACTGCGTAACTCCCTCGGCAGTCCGGACATCATTGGTTTCAACACCGGGGCGTATACCGGGGCGTTGATGTCGATTATCCTGTTTAACGGCGGTGAATTCAGCACCGCCGTCGGCGCCCTGGCGGGAGGCATCCTCTCCTCGGCGCTGGTCTGGCTGTTGACCTGGCGGCAGGGCATTCAGGGCTTTCGTCTTATTATCATCGGGATTGCCGTCAGCGCGCTGCTCTACTCGGTCAATACCTGGCTTATTATCTCGGCGTCTCTGGAATCGGCCATGTCCGCCGCGCTCTGGGGCGCGGGTTCGCTTAACGGCATTACCTGGAGCAAAGGGCTTCCCTCACTGCTATTTATCGCCACCGCCTTTATCCTGTCGTTATTACTGACGCGGCGTATGACGCTGATGGAAATGGGGGACGATACCGCCCGGGCGCTGGGTGTGCCGGTGGAGGTATCGCGGCTGTTGCTGATGGTCATCGGCGTCGCGCTGACGGCGGCGGTGACGGCCGCCGCCGGTCCCGTATCCTTTATATCCCTGTGCGCGCCGCAGATTGCCCGTCGTTTAAGCGGAGCGGATATCCCCTCCTTGCCGGCGGCCGCATTGACCGGCGCCTTTTTATTACTGGCGGCCGACTTTCTGGCACAACGCCTGTTCGCGCCGAATCAGCTACCGGTCGGCGTCGTGACCGTTTGTATTGGCGGCATCTATCTGTTGGTCCTGCTAACGCGAGAATCCCGCTAAGCCCCCGCTAACAGCATCATGCGGGTTCGTCCCGGCGGATAAACCGCCTGCTGCGGGCGGCGATCGCGGGATCGCCGCCCGACGGCCAGGCAATTTACAATCCGGACAATACCTTATCGATCAGCGGCCCCAGCCTGGCCAGCGAGGCCGGCGAGATAATATCGATATGGCAGCAATCCAGTTCAAACACCTGTAATCGCTGCACATAGGGCGCCCAGGCGGCCTGCACATCCATCCCCTCGGGAAGAGAACCTTTGGCGACAAACAGCGTGGCTTCCCCCTGGTAGCGGGCGGTATGGGTCTGCGACAGCAAACGCACCGAGTCCGCGTAATTGGCCTCAATATCATCAAACATGCTGCGCTTCTGCTGCTCCAGGGCGAGATCCTCCCTCTCCTCGGTGGCGGCCATAAACAGCTCGCGTTCGTTATCCACCTCCTGCCTGGCTTTTTCGTCCATCGATGCCGTCCAGTCCTGGGTTTCAGGAGGATAGGTATCCAGCAGGCCGAGAAAAGCCACCGTCTCGCCCTGTGCCTGTAGCCGGGCGGCAATGCCCTGAGCCACGGTGCCGCCCAGCGAATAGCCAATCAGATGATAAGGCCCGTGGGGCTGCACCCGGCGCAGATTGACCAGATGGTGTTCGCACACCTCATCCATGGTGGCGCAGCGGGCGATGGGGCCGTCCGGACGCGGCGACTGTATACCGATAACCGGCCAGCGCGACGCCAGATAGCGCGGCAGTACGCTAAACTGCCAGGCAAATCCGGAAGCGGGATGAATACAGAATAGCGGGTGTCCGTCCCCCGCCCGCAGCGGCAACACCTGATCGAACCCGGCGCGCCGCATCTCCTCGCCGGCCTGCTCGCCGTCAAGCAGTTGCGCCAGTTTTTCCACGGTTGACGCCACCATCAACTGGCCGACCGAAACCGGTTTATCCAGTTCGCGCCGCAGCTCCGCGGCCAGCCGCATCGCCAGCAGCGAATGGCCGCCCAGGGCGAAAAAGTCGTCGGTGGCATTAACGCCGTCTCGCTCCAGCAAACGGGCGAACAGTTCGGCCAGTCGGGTCTCCAGTCCCGGACGCGGCGGACGTCCTCGCCGCCCCCTTCCCTCCTCGGGTAAAGGCAGCGCCTTGCGATCGAGCTTGCCGTTGGCGCTCAGGGGCAGAGAGGGCAACACCACTACCGCCACCGGCACCATTTGGGGAGGCAAATGCAAGGCCAGCGCGGCGCGCAACGCCTCGCCGTCCAGCGATACTGAAGGTTCGGGCACCGCATAGCCGATTAGCTGACGGGCGTCCGCCCCGGCCGTCGATGCGCCATGGCCCAGCACCCTGGCCTGCACCGCGGCCTGATGCACCCCCGGCAGGGCGGCCAGCGCAGACTCAATCTCACCCGGTTCGATACGCTGTCCGCGTATCTTCAGCTGATCGTCCCGCCGGCCGAGATATTCCACCGACCCATCCGGCAGCCAGCGGGCCACATCGCCGGTACAGTACATGCGTTTGCCGACCGCTTCGGGATCAGCGACAAAACGGCTGGCCGTCAGTTCCCGCCGGTGCAGATACCCCTGCGCCAACTGCTCGCCGCTCAGGTACAGCTCGCCGGCGACGCCCGGCGGCACGGGCCGCAACCAGGGGTCGAGAATGCGCAATCCGGTATTCCATACCGGGCGGCCGATGGGCACGCTGGTGCCGGTCACCGCCGCCAGCGCGCCGCCGCTGGCGTTATGCCAACTGACGTCGACCGCCGCCTCGGTCGGGCCGTAAAGATTATACAGCGGTACGCCGGTCATCCTTTCCCAGTTGCGGGAGAGTTCGGCGGAAAGCGCCTCACCGCTACAGAAAACCCGCCGCAGGGTTGCGCGGATCCGCCCGGCGCTCTCCTCGTCCAGCGCGTCGACAAAAGCCGCCAGCATGGAGGGAACGAAATGCAGCGTGGTGACGCGGTGCTTTTCTATCAGCGCCATTAACGCCTGCGGATCGCGATGGGCTTCCGGCGGCGCCATCACCAGCGTCGCCCCGACCATCAGCGGCCAGAAAAACTCCCATACGGAGACGTCGAAACTGCACGGCGTCTTTTGCAACACCACGTCATCAGCACCCAGCGGGAACTGGTGCTGCATCCACAGCAATCGATTGACGATGGCGTTATGGGCAATGACCACGCCTTTCGGCCGGCTGGTGGAGCCGGAGGTGTAGATAATATAGGCCGGATGATGGGGGGACGGCCTCTGACGACTCGGCGCTAGAGCGCTATCCGCCGTCAGCAGGCGTTCATAGCAAAAGATCTCCCCCGCCCCGGCGAAACGTCCGCGTTGCGATGAATCGGTGACGATCAGGCGCGGTTGCGCATCGCCGATCATCAGTTGCAGGCGTTCGTCGGGATACCCGGTATCCAGCGGAAGATAAGCCGCGCCGACTTCAACCACCGCCATTAACGCCAGCGACAGAAACACCGAACGCGGTAGCGCCACCGCCACCGTATCGCCGGGAATCACGCCCGCGGCCACCAAATGCCGGGCGAGCAGTTCCACCTGTTCGCGCACCTCGGCATAGCTCAGCGCCTGGGTTTCATCCACCAGCGCCAGGGCCCGCGGCGAATGCGCGGCCTGACGCGCCAGCTGTCCGCTCAGAGTATCCGGCGCGATCTCCCGCGCGGTGTGATTAACGTTCCGCAACATTATTTGCTCCGGCTCGCTCAACAGCGACAGCTGCGCCAGCGGTTGCTCAGGCGTAGCGACCAGTTGCCGCAACAGCAGTTGCAGGCGCTGCGCCACCGCCTCGGCATCCACCTGGCCTTCACGGTACTCCAGGTGCAGCGACAATGCGTCGTCGGGAACGGCCATCAGCGTCAACGGATAGTGGGTATAGCCGCGGTTACACATACCGACGCAGCGTACCTCGCCGAAGGGACGATGCAGCAACTCGCCTTCATCCGGATAGTTTTCCACCACCAGCAGGGTATCAAACAGGGTTTCTCCTCCCGCCAGTTGCTGGATCTCGCCGAGGCCCAAATTGTCATGGGCCAGCAGGTCAATCTGCTGCGACTGTATTTGCGCCAGCTGTTCCAGCAGGGCGCGATGGGGCTGCAACCGGATGCGGACCGGTACGGTATTGCTGAACAAGCCGATATGGTCGCCGGTTCCCGCCGGCCCGGTAAAGCGCCCGGATACCGGCGTGCCGAACACCACGTCATCACGGCCGCTGACGGCGCCCAGCAGCGTCGCCCAAATCCCCTGCAACAGCGTATTTAGCGTCAGCCGCCGCCGCAGGCGCAATGCCTCCAGATCGCGCTGCAACTCAGGATCCAGGGCGATCGGCAGGCGGCGCATTGCCCCTTGGGCGGACGGCGCGTCGCCGAACAGCACGCAAGGCGCGACATCCGTCAGCGCTTCGCGCCAGGCCGTTTGCGCGGGGCCTTTGTCGCGCGCCGCCAACTGGCCGATCACCGAGACATAATCGGCCTGCGGCGTCGGCAGGGAAGCCGCCATGCCGCCAAGCACAAACAGCAGTTCGCGCAGCATGATGGCGGAAGACCAGCCGTCGGCCACCAGATGATGGGCGACAATCAGCAGCGTTGAACGCCGTGAGGAAAATTGCACCAGTATTGCCCGGACCAGCGGAGCGGCGCTGCCGTCAATCAGCAGATCACGGTCCAACGCCTCCTGTTCGATGCGCTGCAGGTTCTGCTGCTGCTCCCGCTCGCTCATTCCGCTCAGATCGTGCTGGCTCCACGGCCAACGATTCCCCGTGGTCCGCCGCGGCAATATTTGCAACGGCACATCATGCAAGGTGTTATCGAAGCACGCATTGAGCTGCGGGTGGCGCGCCATCATGCCGTCCAGCGCCGCCTTTATTTGCGACGTGGTCAGCGCGCCCGCAAAGTCAAAGCGGCTCAACGCATTATAATTGCCGCTGCCGTCTCCCAGTTGAGCATGGAACAGCAATCCCTGTTGCAGCGGCAGCGTCGGCAATACCCAATTGACCGGGCCGTATTTGGCGTTGACGCGCGCCATCAGTTCCTGGTCGTCGGTCAGTCGCGGCGCCGCGGAAAGATTATCGTCATCCTGCCCGGCGGTCATGGCGGGCGCCATCGCCAGCGGGGTGCGCAGGGAGAAAATATCCTTTGCCGGCAACCGGTAACCGGCCAGTCTCAGATTATTGGACAGCATCATGGCGGAAATGCTGTCGCCCCCTTGCAGAAAGAAATCGTCGTCGGCGCCAAAAGCCGTCAGACGCAGCACCGTGGCGATGGCGTCGCACAACAGCCGTTCGCGGTCATTTTGCGGCAGCCGTCGCTGCGACGGCTCGACTTCCGGCTGCGGCAACGCGCGGCGATCTATTTTGCCGCTGCTGTTGACCGGCAGCTGCGGCAGCAGCACCAGCTGGCTGGGCAGCATATATTCAGGAATACGCTCCCGTAACTGAGCATAGAGTCGAGCGCTGACCTGCTGCGACTCCGCCGCCAAGATCTCGCCTACCGCGCAGTACGCCAGCAGTTGAAAACGGCCTTCCGTTTCGCGGGTCACTACCGCGGCGCTTTTCACCTCCGGCAGCGCCGCGAGCGCGTTTTCCACCTCACCCAGTTCGATGCGATAACCGCGGATTTTGACCTGATGGTCGATGCGACCGACGAAATCGAGCTGGCCGTCGCTGCGCCAACGTACCAAATCACCGGTGCGATAGAGCCGTTCCCCCTTGCCGAAGGGCGAGGCGACAAACCGGGCGGCGGTCAACCCCGCCCTGCCAAGATAACCGCGAGCCAGTCCGGCTCCGCCCAGATAGAGTTCACCGGTCGCCCCTACCGGCATCGGCTGTAGGCGCGCATCCAGCACCCAGGCGCACATCCCCGCCACCGGGCGACCAATGGTGGGTTGCGGCGAATCCGCCGCATCGGCGATCGCGCTATCAACGGTACACTCCGTCGGACCATAATAATTGCGTACCGCCACCTGCGGGTACTGCCTTAGTTGCTGCCAGAGCGCGGGAGATACCGCCTCGCCTCCCAGCAGGATCATCAGCGGCTGGTGCCCCCCCGGCGCGAACAGCCCGGCGGCCAGCATCTGTGTCAACATCAGCGGCGTCACTTCAATAATGTCGGTGCCTTGACGTTGAATCGCCGTCACCAGCGCCAGCGCATCGCGGCGCGTATCGTCATCGAACAGGTCCATTCTCTGGCCGTCAATCATCCCCAGCAGCGGATCCCAACTGGCATCAAACACCCAGGCGGCGCTGTGCCCGGTGCGCAGCCGTCGGGACTCTCCCCTGTCCGACAACATCCTCGCCGCCGTGGAAAACGCGTCGGCCCGGTGGACGTTGAGCAGATTGAGCAGCGCGCCATGGGTATTCATCACCCCTTTCGGCGTTCCGGTGGAACCCGACGTATAGATGATATAGGCCAGATGCTCGCCGCGCAGCGGGAAACCGCGCTCGGCGTCGTCCAGCGGCCGGTCGCTGAATGCCGTCAGCGGCGCGCTGTCCAGACATACCAGGGGTATCGCCGTAAAAGCGGCGAAGCGCGGGCGCAGGGTCTCGATGGTAATCAACCGGCCGGGCCGGCTCTCGGCGATCATCATCGCCAGCCGTTCCGGCGGAGAGTCCGCGTCCAATACCATCACCACCTGACCGGCCATCATCACGGCCAGCATCGCCACCACGCACTCCGGCCCGCGCGGCAGCAGGATGGCCGCCGGAGACTGCGCCTCGCCGTCGAGCAACAGACGCGCCAGCCGGAATGCCCTCTGACCCAACTCCCGGTAGCTGATTTCCTCATCCTGCCAGCGCAGGGCGACCGCCTGCGGTTGTTCCTCGCACTGGCGCAAAAAGGCGTCCAGCACGGTGGTTTCATGCTTAACGCGTTGGGGCTCGCCGCCATCGCCCCACTGAGACAGCCGCTGCCGCGCCGTCTCGTCCAGCAGGCTGACCTCCCCGACCGCCAACGAGCCGTCGCGAGCGAACTGGCGCAGCAACAGCGGCAGGCTGGCGGCGTAATCCGCCAGCTGTTCCTGCCGGTAACGCGCTTGATTTGCCAACAGTTCCACGCTCAGGGCGCCGCTCTCATCAAGATAAAGATCGATCTCGAGATCGCTGACCGGCCCCGACGCCAACTGGTGCGTAATGGCCTTAACGCCGTGGAACTCAAGCTGATAATCGAATAACTTGATATTAAAGGTCGGGCCCATCACGCCCTGGCTTTCGCCGATGCGGCCGAGATCGCGCAGCAGTTGTTCGCCATCGTAGGCCTGATGGCGCCGCACCGCCTTGAGCTCCGCCGCCACGACCCGCGCCACCTCGTACAGGGTCGCGTCGGGATCGGCATAAATCGGCACCGGCAGAACATTCACCACCGGGCCGACGGCGTTTAACGCCTCCGATCCCATACGGCGCATAAAGGTGAATCCCGCGGTATAAGCCGTGCGGCCGCTCAAACGCCCCACCCAGATCGCCGTCAGCGCCAGGGCGATTTCCATGGCGCTTAACCGCGCCGTCAGCGCGGGGGCCGTCAGACGCGCAAAATCGTCGGCGTCCAGACGCACAGAATGACGCAATACGTGAGGCGAAGGGTGATTATCAGACAACGGCTGCGCCGAAAGGCTGACAGACGGCGGCAGCTGTTGGCATTTCTCCAGCCAGAAATCCCTGTTGCGCTCGCTGGCGGCGGAATTCCGCCCGTCAAGATATTCCCGCACCACGGCGGAAAAAGGCGTAAACGGCGATGGACCGGCGGAAATGCCGCGACAGCGCGCAGCGTAGATTTGCGCGATTCTGCGGGTCAGCGCGGTGAAACTGAAACCGTCGACCATCAGATGATGATAACGCTGATACCAGAACCAGCGGGCCGGGGCGCCGCTAAGGCGGAACAGGATATGACGGTACAGCACCTTATCGCCGCCAGCCCGCAGGTTGCCGGCCAGATCCTGACGCATCACCGCCAGAGCAAGGGCGGGAGCATCCGCCTCATGACTGAGATCGATATATTCGGGGCGGGGCGGATTACTATCATCCCCCGCCGCAGGCAGGATCTGCACCGCCTCGCCATCCCGCTCTTCAAAGCGCGCCCTGACGGTGTCGGTCTCCATCAGCCCCTGACGTATCGCGTCAAGCATAAGCTCCGGCGTCAATTCAGCGTTGATTTCCACATAGTGGGCCACCGCGAAAGTATTCGACCAGGGAGAGAGTTGATCGGCAAACCAGATACCGGGCTGCGCAGCCACCATCGGCAACACCTGCAACGAGGTAGCGGTATCGGGGGATAGGGATGTATCGGTCATGAACTGAAGCCTCCTGCTGGTGGATTATGATGCTTTTTGCGCGTTGCGCAGACTGGCTGGCCGCATATCGACCCAGTTGGCATCAAGCCATGCGACGCACTCCGCGCGCGGCAAGGGCCCCAGCACGGTTCGCCAACCTGGAGGCGTCGCCTTGAAATCCGGCCACAGGCTGTACTGCTCCTCATCATTAATGAGTACCAGGAAGAGATAACGTTCATCATCGAACGGATTTTGAATTTGCTGTTCCATGTTATGGCTCCTGTCTGCTGGCGGTGATGATCGCCGCCGGTGAATTTGTGCGCATTGCCGGGAAATCCGGCGACCAGAGCGCCGTCAGGCCGTCAATCAGCCCGCCGCGCCAACACAGGGCGTCGTGACCGCCGTTAAGCTCCCGGTAATACAGGGAATGGTGGGTATGGCGCAAGACCTCGAACAGGCGTTGATTAACCCGGTGGATCAGCGCTTCGCGCTGCCCTGCCTCCACAAAGATTTTCAGTTTGCCGCCGCTGCCCAGCCCTTGTTTAATTTGTTCAATTAACCGGCACTCGCCGTCAGCAGCTTCGGTCGCCGATATCAGATCTCCGCGCGGCCACCAGAAAGAGCCGGACTGGCTGAGCACGCAGCCGAAACGTTGCGGCCAATGCAATCCCGCAAACAGCGCCGCCAGCCCCCCATAGCTTTGCCCGGCCACCACGGTAGTGCCGGCATCGGCCTGATGGGCGCAAATCCCGGCGATCTGCGGCAGCAGTTCTTCCTGAACCGCCAGCCAGAATTGTTCGTTGCAGGGCAATTCCCGGCCCCGATGCTGCTGATCGATAACATCAATCAGCAGATAAACCGCTTCCGGCAAGTGGCCGGATTGCGTCTGCTTTATCAGCGCGGACCAGAGGGGCATTCCCGACGCCCAGAACTGGCCGTCCAGCAGGATCGCCAATGGGCGCTTATCGGGCTGCGTCTCACCGGTGTTGAAAACCCAGACCGTTCGGGTGTTATCAAGACGCTGACTGTGCCAGCGATAGGGTTGCAAACGCGCCGCGGGAGGTTGATAACCCGAGCCGAGGTCGAAGTCGCGCCAGGCCGGTTGCGGCGGCGCATCGGGCAGATGCAGTCCCGACAGCGGGTGTCCGCGACCGCTGTGCCAATACCTGCGCCGGTTGAGGGGATCGTGCGTCGCCTGTTTTAACATCTCACACCACCATTTACGCTGCGCCAGGCGCTGGCTGCGGATGTCGCCTTCAGGAGGGATAAAGCGCTGCCGGGCGGCGGCGGGAATAAACGAGTAGCTGCCGCGCCAGTTCGACTCCAGAATAGTACTCCAGTACCAGACATCGGTGCCCGGCAAACGCGCCATCGACTCCGGCGACATACTGTGATGGTCGGTAACGCAATTGATATCTATCCAGACATGGCGAATAGCGGATGTCTGCTCGCTGCCTTGCGGGTCGCGCCAAAAGAAGGTAACCCGAAAATGGTTGGCGGAGAGTTTTTCCAGGCGAGGTATCTCTTCCTTGCTCAATTCCCCCCACCACGCCTCACTGCCGGCATCGCGCCGGCGCAGCATCAATTGAATCGGGGGTTGCTCAGCATGGTGATTCATAGGACTACTCTCTCTGCCGTGAGCCAATCTAATCGGGCACGCCGGGTTATTCCGAACCTTCGGAGCCATAACCCGGAGCGCCGCTATACAACATGATTGATCGCTACGAACGGATCAATGACCAGAGACGCTACCACTCATAATTAACCGTCGCGGTAACCGTACGCCCAATACCGTAGAAGCAGGAGGTGTTGGAAGCACAGGCGGAGACATATTCTTTATCGAAAATATTGTTAAGATTGATCTGCGCCGACACGCCCTTCAGCGATGGCGTCAGCCCGCCCAATTCATAGCTTACTTTCGCGTCGTATAAATCGACCGCCGGAACTTTAAAGGTGTTCTGGGCGTTACCCTGACTGGTGCCGATATATCTGGCGCCGAGACCGATACCCAGGCCGCTGGCCGCGCCGGAGTGGAAATTGTATTCCCCCCACAGTGAAGCCATATGCGAGGGAACGCGCGCCGGAGTCTTTCCCTGAGTACCGGCCACGGTGGTTTTGACGGTTTCGGAATCGATATAGCTATAGGAGGCGATCAGATTGATGGATTCGCTCAATGCCGAACGTACTTCCGCCTCCAGCCCCTGGTTGCGAATCTCGCCGACCGGTTCAAACCATCCCAGGCTGCTGTTATAGGTGGAAACGTTTTGCTGACGCAGATCGTACAGCGACAGGCTCATCAGGGTATTCCAGCCCGGCGGTTGATATTTAATTCCGACTTCAACCTGTTTGCCTGTGGTTGGTGAAAAAGGCGACGTTCCAGGCGCACGATTGGTTTGCAGGTTGGGTTCAAAAGAGGTGCTGTAGCTGATATACGGCGAAACCCCGCTATCGAAGGCATACAGCAAAGCGGCTCGACCGGTAAATTTCTTATCGTTTTGCTGTATCTGACTGCTTGCAAGATAATCGTCGGTGCGCACTTCGGTCCAGTCATAGCGCCCCGACAGCAGCAGATTCCAATTGTTCCATTCCATCTGATCCTGCACATAGACGCCAAGCTGATCCAAAGTCTGTAGCTGATCCGTACTCTTGATTAGTGAACTCTCATCCACCGCTACGCCATAAATGGGGGAAGACCAATCGAGTTGGTAACTTGTACTACTGCCCCGCCACAGCTCCTGCCGATCCTTGTTCCATCGGTAGTCCAACCCGGCTAATACCAAATGGTCTACCGCACCGGAGGCGAATTGAGCCTGTAACTGATTATCCAGCGCGAACTCATCGGTATCACGTTCTTCCCGCTGGGCCCGTCGGTTCAATACATAGGTGCTGGCGGAGTTTGAATAGACGAAATATTTGTATTTTTGACTGATACCGGCATAACGTGCATTCTGCCTGATAGTGAACACATCATTGATGACATGCTCAAATTCATATCCGATAGTGGATTGCTCGCGCTCCGATTTATGAAACGAAGGATCGCTGACATTGAAATCCTGGGGAATATAGCCACGCTCGGTACCGAATACCGTGCCCACCGCCGGCAGGAAGTTACGGTAGCCGGCTTCCGGGTCTTTCTGGAAACTGGTCAGCAACGTGAAGCGGGTATCAATATTGGGGTGCCAAGTAAGCGACGGGGCGATCGCGTAGCGAGTTTCTTTATAATCATCGACCTGATTATGCTGGGTGCGTGCCAGACCGTTGAAGCGATACAGCAGAGTATCATCATCATTCAACGAACCGCCAAAGTCAAATGCCCCCTGAGCCAGGTCATCATTGCCGCCTTTCAGTTGGATTTTACGTATCGGGGTGGCCGTCGGACGTTTGCTGGTCATACTGACCAGGCCGCCGGGATTTACCTGGCCGTAGAGCACTGACGCAGGGCCTTTGACTACCTCTATCCGCTCCAGCAACCAAGGGTCGATCACGCCGGTTTGGGATCCGGCCGAAGCACCAAAGCTCAAACCGTCCAAAAAACGCGGCACGTAGGAAAGCCCGCGAATAAACACCTCGTCATAGCGGTTGGAACTGCCTCGGTATTCGCTTACCACCCCGGCGGTATAGCGTAAAGCCTGCGGAACGGAGGAGACATCCTGCGCATCCATCTGATCGCGGGTTATCACCGAAATAGATTGTGGCGTTTTTATCAAAGGGGTTGCTGTTTTACTCCCGGCCTGGCTGGTAGTGGCCACTATTCCTTTCAGCGGGGCGGTGGGCTGTTCGTTCGTCTTCCCGGCGATCACGGTAATGGTGTCGTCCTGGGACTTGACCGTGCCTGCGGCCATTGCCTGCAATGGATGCACCATTGTCAGCACCAACCCCATGGATAAGGGAGCGTAAATACTTTTTTTATCCTTTATTTTCATATTATTAACCTTTACGCAGATATATTAACATCATTAATGTAACCAGATTTTGCCGCCAAAAACTTTAGCACAGCAAAAAAATAAAATGCTAATGATATTTATTATCATTAGCATTTTATTTGAAAATTCATCCGCTTTTAAGTGGTTAACGCACGAAAATTTACCCTGGCGGGCGTTTTAGCGGGAGATAAATCATTAGACCCAAACAGAGGTTCGAGCCTGACTGGACGTCATCTATTGTCGCATTAACCCCGAATCATCAGGAATCGTGTCGTAACGCCCACAGGGTACAATCAGCGGCGTGTGGGATATCGGGTCGTCAATGATCACGCTGCGCATGCCGAACACCTGGCCGATCAGTTCGGCGCTGACGATCTCGGCCGGTTTCCCCTGCGCCATAATCCGTCCGTCCTGCATCACGATCAGATGGTCGGCGTAACGGCAGGCCTGATTCAGGTCGTGCAGAACCGCCACCAGCGTGCGGCCATGCTGTTGGTGAAGATCGCGAAACAGATCGAGCAGATCAATCTGATGAGCCATATCCAGCCAGGTGGTGGGCTCGTCCAGCAGTAACAGCGGCGTCTGCTGCGCCAGTACCATGGCTATCCATACCCGCTGGCGCTGCCCGCCGGACAGTTCATCCACACTGCGGTCCGCCAGCGAACCGACGTTGGTGGCGCTCATCGCCTGTTCCACCGCATCCTGATCCGCCGCGCTCCACTGGCGCAACAGGCTCTGATGCGGATAGCGCCCGCGCGCCACCAGATCGGCCACGGTGATGTTATCCGGCACGATGGCATGCTGCGGCAACAGGCCTATTTGCCGTGCCAGCGCTTTAGTGGGGAGGTGGTGAATATTTCTTCCGTCCAGCAGCACTTCACCCGCCAACGGTTTCAACAGCCGGCACAGCGCGCGCAGCAGGGTTGATTTGCCGCAGGCATTGGGGCCGATAATCACGCTGAATTGATTATCCGGGATCGCGACGCTCAGGGCTTCCGCGACGATTTTTTTATCGTACCCGAGCGTAAGGTTGCTGGCATGCAAGAGATTCGTCGTCAATGCTTTTTACTCTTCAAATATTAACTATGGATGATTAATGGCGCGCTTCACCAATCAGCAGCCAAATCAACGCCCTCGCCAAAGAATGGAGATGATAATTATTACCATTAGCATATCCATGCCGCCATGGTAGCATGCGTTTTTTATCAAATACATTGATGTAAAGCGGATGACTCGCGCAATTACCGCCCCCAGGAACGCCAGTAATCAGCTCGAAGGCTGCCACAAAACCTAACCTTCCTTTCCCCCCCGCCCGTCGCCATCCGCCCCGGCTTCATTCTCCGCGCCGTCATCCTCTTTTACCGGCGTGCCGGCGGTGAGCAGATAAGGCGACTGCTGCCAGCGGGTGCGGCGGTTCTGCAACAGGGTGCGGGTCAGAATGATGCCGATGGCCAGCGACAGCAGGATCATTAAACGCAGAATATTGGTGGTGTTATCCACCTGCTTGGCTTCCGTCTCCAGCACGTGCGTATCAAGGGTAACGCGCAGAAACCCTATCGGGCCGTCTTTTCCCTCGATCGGCTGCACCAGCTGATGATTAAAGTAGCTGCCCACCCGGTTGCCATCCAGCGCCAGCCGGTCCCGGAGCGGAACCTGCTCGCCGGCGCGGGCCACCAGCGAACCGTCCTGCTGATAAATGCCGGCATCCAGAATGCGGCTGTGATCGGTGAGTTGCTTAAGGATATTATTAATGTTCCGGCTGTTGTCGTCGGCGCTTTCCAACAGCGGCGACAGGCCGTAGGCGACCTGTCTGGTCAGGGTGCGCGCCAGCTCTTCAACCTGCTCGGAGCGCGCCATCTGGTGGCTCAGGCTGAAATAGGACGCCCCCTGCATTAATATCACCAGCAGAGTTAAGCAAATCAGCACAATGGCTGTACGATGGAGGCGGAATTTCACCCGGGCCCGAACCATGATAATCCTTACGCGTTTTGGATACTTTATGTTGCCAGAAGCGTTGACGATAGGATAGCTTGTTGCCCTGTTTTCCGACCGATATCTTTGTGGCTGCCGGATACCTATACGCGCCGGACAGGTCGTGCCCAGCCATATCATTACCGCCAGTAGAGGATCTGCCCCATGTCGAATAGTCTGACCTATCGTGATCTCCCGGACGAGATTAACCATTGGCCCGGACTGCCGCTGTCGCTGAGCGGCGATGAAGTGATGCCGCTCGATTACCGCGCCGGAGATAGCGGCTGGGTGCTGTACAGCGACGTGCTCGACAAGAATTTGCTGGCCCGCTTTCAGCGTCGGCTGGGTGCGGCGATGGTGATTGTCAGCGCGTGGAGCGTGGGGGATTATCAGGTGGTGCGGCTGGCGGGCACGCTGACGCCGCGGGCGAGCAAGCTGGCGCATGAGCTGAATATGGACGTTGCCCCCATGCGCAACTCCCCCACCCTGCGGTCGCCGGGTTTGCTGGTGATGGATATGGACTCCACCGCGATTCAGATTGAATGCATCGACGAAATCGCCAAACTGGCGGGCACCGGCGATTTGGTGGCCGAAGTGACCGAACGGGCGATGCGCGGCGAGCTGGACTTTGCCGCCAGCCTGCGCCAGCGGGTGGGCACCTTGAAAGGCGCCGATGCGGATATTCTGCATCAGGTTCGCCAAACCCTGCCGCTGATGCCGGGGCTGACCGATATGGTTCGCCAGCTTCAGGAGGCCGGCTGGCACGTCGCCATCGCCTCCGGCGGGTTTACCTATTTCGCCGATTATCTGCGCGAAGAACTGGGCCTGGTCGCCGCCGTCGCCAACGAGATGGGCGTGCGGGACGGTAAACTGACCGGCGAAGTCGTCGGGCCGATTATCGACGCCAAATACAAAGCCGCCACGCTGCGCCAGCTGGCGGAGAAACTGGAGATTCCCCCGCAGCAGACGGTGGCCATCGGCGACGGCGCCAACGATCTGCTGATGATCAAAGCCTCCGGACTGGGCATCGCCTATCATGCCAAACCGAAAGTCAACGAACAGTCGGCCGTCACCATTCGTCATGCCGACCTGACCGGCGTGCTGTGCATCCTCAGCGGCAGCATGAGACACGAAAAACGCTAATTCAACCGAGGTGATCCGTGGCAAAAGCAGTCAAACGCGCCTTTGTATGTAATGAATGCGGAGCAGATTACCCGCGCTGGCAGGGACAGTGCAGCGCCTGTCACGCCTGGAACACCATTACCGAAGTTCGTCTGGCGGCGGCCTCCTCCTCCTCGCGATCCGATCGTCTGACGGGCTACGCCGGCGAGAGCGCTGGCGTCAGCCGGGTGCAAAAGCTGTCGGAAATCAGCCTGGAGGCGTTGCCGCGCTTTTCCACCGGTTTTCAGGAGTTCGACCGGGTGCTGGGCGGCGGCGTGGTGCCGGGCAGCGCCATTCTGATCGGCGGCAGCCCCGGCGCGGGTAAAAGCACCCTGCTGCTGCAAACGCTGTGCAAGCTGTCCGAACAGATGAAAACCCTGTACGTGACCGGGGAAGAGTCGTTGCAGCAGGTGGCGATGCGCGCGCACCGCCTCGGTTTGCCCGCCCACAACCTGAATATGCTTTCCGAAACCAGCATCGAACAGATTTGCCTGATCGCCGAGCAGGAACAGCCGAAGCTGATGGTGATCGACTCCATTCAGGTGATGCACCTGGCCGATATCCAGTCGTCTCCCGGCAGCGTGGCGCAGGTGCGGGAAACCGCCGCCTATCTGACCCGTTTCGCCAAGACGCGCGGCGTGGCCATTATCATGGTCGGCCACGTCACCAAAGACGGTTCGCTGGCCGGCCCGAAAGTGCTGGAGCACTGCATCGACTGCTCCGTGCTGCTGGACGGCGACGCCGACTCCCGTTTTCGCACCCTGCGCAGCCATAAAAACCGCTTCGGCGCGGTCAACGAGCTGGGCGTGTTCGCCATGACCGAACAGGGGCTGCGTGAAATCAGCAATCCGTCCGCCATTTTCCTCAGCCGCGGCGACGAAATCACTTCCGGCAGCTCGGTGATGGTGGTGTGGGAAGGCACGCGCCCGCTGCTGGTGGAGATTCAGGCGCTGGTGGACCAGTCGATGATGGCCAACCCGCGGCGGGTGGCTGTCGGGCTGGAGCAAAACCGGCTGGCCATTTTGCTGGCGGTACTGCACCGCCACGGCGGCCTGCAGATGTCCGATCAGGACGTGTTCGTCAACGTGGTCGGCGGCGTCAAGGTGACGGAAACCAGCGCCGATCTGGCGCTGCTGCTGTCGCTGGTGTCCAGCCTGCGCGATCGCCCGCTGCCGCAGGATCTGGTGGTGTTCGGCGAGGTGGGGCTGGCGGGGGAGATCCGCCCGGTGCCCAGCGGCCAGGAGCGTATCGCGGAAGCGGCCAAGCACGGCTTTAAACGCGCCATCGTGCCGCACGCCAACATGCCGAAAAAACCGCCGGCCAATATGCAGGTTTTCGGCGTCAAAAAGCTGGCCGACGCGCTGGATATTCTCGACGAGCTGTAAATTCCGCCACGCATCCGGCGCGCTGTGGTATCTTGTTTAGTACACTAAACAGGAGCGTCGGACTATGTCGCCATTCGATTATCTGAAATCCGCCATCCGGCAAAAGGGATGTACCTTGCAGCAGGTCGCCGATGCGACGGAGATGACCAAGGGCTATCTCAGCCAGTTGCTTAACGCCAAGATCAAAAGCCCCAGCGCGCAGAAGCTTGAAGCGCTGCACCGTTTTCTCGGGCTGGAATTCCCGCGCCACGAAAAAAAGATAGGCGTGGTATTCGGCAAGTTCTACCCCCTGCACACCGGGCATATCTATCTGATCCAGCGCGCCTGCAGCCAGGTGGACGAACTGCACGTCATTCTGGGCTACGACGAGCCGCGCGACCGGCAGCTGTTTGACAACAGCTCCATGTCGCAGCAGCCGACGGTCAGCGATCGCCTGCGCTGGCTGTTGCAAACTTTTAAATATCAGAAGAATATCCGCATCCATGCCTTTAACGAACAGGGCATGGAGCCCTATCCGCACGGCTGGGACGTATGGAGCAAAGGGATTCGCGCCTTTATGCAGCAAAAAGGCATCGAGCCGAATTTCGTCTATACCAGTGAAGAACAGGATGCGCCGCAATACCGCGAACAGCTGGGAATCGAGACGGTATTGGTGGATCCGCAGCGTTCATTTATGAGCATCAGCGGTTCGCAGATCCGCCGCGACCCCTTCCGCTATTGGGAATATATCCCCACCGAAGTAAAACCTTTCTTTGTGCGCACCGTGGCCGTTCTCGGCGGCGAATCCAGCGGCAAATCCACGCTGGTCAACAAGCTGGCAAATATCTTCAACACCACCAGCGCCTGGGAATACGGCCGGGATTACGTGTTTTCCCATCTGGGCGGCGACGAAATGGCCCTGCAATATTCCGATTACGACAAAATCGCACTCGGGCAGGCGCAGTACATTGATTTCGCGGTTAAATACGCCAATAAAGTGGCCTTTATCGATACCGACTTCGTTACCACGCAGGCGTTTTGCAAAAAATATGAAGGGCGCGAACATCCGTTCGTTCAGGCGCTTATTGATGAATACCGTTTTGATCTGGTGATTCTGCTGGAAAACAACACGCCGTGGGTGGCGGACGGCTTACGCAGCCTGGGCAGCGCAACCGCGCGCGCGGAGTTTCAGAATCTGCTGAAAAAAATGCTGGTAGAGAACGGCATCCGTTATGTCCACGTGGAAGAATCAGACTACGACTCGCGTTTTCTGCGCTGCGTCGAGCTGGTGCAGCAAATGCTGCGGCACGAGCTTACCAGCGCCAACAGCGCGAAGGGGTGATGATTTCCGGCAGCGGGATGTCCCAGCGCTCCGCCGGCAGCAGGTCGACCTGCTGGCAATCGTGCGCCAGGCCGATAGGATAGGGCCCGCCCTGCTGCCAGTGGCGCAAGGTGCGGTCATAGAAACCGCCGCCCATCCCCAGCCGCTGCCCCTGCCGGTCAAACGCCACCAGCGGGGTCAGCAGCACGTCCAGCCGTTGCGGGGGCAGTACCCGCCGCACGTCCAGACGGGGCTCTAAAATCTTCAGCCGGTTCAGCACCAGTTCGCTATCGGGTTCGTAGCGCAGAAACAGCAAATTCCCGGCGCTGAACGGATGCAACGCCGGCAGATAAACCCGTTTGCCCCGTTGCCAGAGCCGCTGAATCAGCGGCTGCGTATCCAGTTCGCCGTCAAATGACAAAAACACCGCGATGCTGTCCGCCTGGCGTATTTTCTGATGCGCCAATGCCCGCTCCAACGCCTGCTGAGCGAACAGCGCCTGCTGCTCCGCGCTGAGCTGACGACGGCGCTGACGCACATCGCGGCGGATCTGCCGGCGAAGCTGGTCTGAAGAGAGCGGCGGTATGGATGATGGAATCGGCTGCATACAGAATGGGGGGCGATAGCCGCGAACGATCGCAGGTGAAGGAAAGGGAATCTCCGAGATGCCGCTGCGGGCTGTAACCCTTGAACCCTTGGTTCAAGGTGAACATAACGTCGCAGTCTTAAGGCTTCTCGGACGGACCGAGCATGCTCACCAACCACGGAGCGTTACATTCTATTGGTTTGAAATATCGGCTCAGGGGACTGGCCCGCTGACAAACATCTCAGAGAAATTTTATTCGTTACTCGCTATAAACCTTAGCACGTCTTATCGCGTAAAAACACCCGACTTTTATCAAAAACCAAGGTTACTCAAACTGCGCGCCCTGACGATCGGTGATGCGGCCCTGCTCCAGCAACGCCTGTTCGATGGTCTGTTGCAGCATACGGATACGCTGCTCCATGTTGGCGGCATAGTCGCGGGTTTTTCCCCGTTCCTGCGCCAGTTCATGGCACACGTTCAGCGCGGCGATAAACACCAGCTGCTCTGTGTTGGTGACTCTGGTACGAACTTTAAGATCTTGCAACCGCTGGTTAAGATCTTCCGCAGCCTGATTCAACGCTTCCTGTTGCTCTGGCGGACAATTGACTCTTAACGATCGGCCAAAAATCTGAATATCTACTGGTTGTGCAGACATACCCTTCCTGCCTTATTTCGTTTTCGCGCCCGCTAGGGATAAAACCTGCGCCGTCTGGCCGCGGCCAGTCAAAGCGGGCGTCACTATATATATCCAAAATATAAGATACAAGCCCTTTCTGGTATACCCCCCGAGCTTGGTGGTAGCATAACACGAACTAATCCTGCCAACGATGACGAATGCGCATGTCCATAGAGAACACGTTTCCAGGCTATGAAGCCCTGGACAAGCTGCTACACCAGCAGCAGATCGCCCTGACCGCCGCTGAAATGCATGGTTTGATCAGCGGCATGCTGTGCGGCGGCAACCATGACGACAGTTGGAGAACGCTGGTTTTTGAGCTGACCAACGAAGGGATGGCCTTTCCGCAGACGCTGTCCCAGCCGCTTCAGCACCTGTATCAGACCACGCGGGAAACGCTCGAAGACGAGGGTTTTATGTTTCAGCTTTTTCTGCCGGACGATAACGACGAGTCGGTGACGGTTTTCGACCGGGCCGACGCGCTGTCAGGCTGGGTAAACCACTTTCTGCTGGGGCTGGGCGTGGTTCAGCCGCGTCTGAACAAAGCGCAGGGCGAGCTGAAGGAAGCCATTGATGATTTACGCAACATCGCCCAGCTCGGCTATGACGAGGATGAAGATCAGGAAGAGCTGGAGCAATCCCTTGAAGAAGTGATCGAATATGTCCGCGTCTCCGCCATCCTGTGCCATAACGAATTTATCAGCCCGCCGGTTATCGCGCCGCAACGGCAAAAACCGACGCTGCATTGATTTCATCGCTACTCGCATACCCACGCGCGGGATGGTGAACAGAACGGAATACTTTCAGGAGCAGGAGATGAGTCAACAAGAGTTCCTTCGCCGTCGTCAGACGCTGCTGGAGAAAATGGCGCCCGCCAGCGCGGCGATTATTTTTTCCGCCCCCGAAGCGACGCGCAATGCCGACAGCGATTATCCCTACCGTCAAAACAGCGACTTCTGGTATTTCACCGGCTTTAACGAACCGGAGGCCGTGCTGCTGTTGATTAAAAGCGATGAGAAACATCATCATAGCGTGCTTTTCAACCGCGTTCGCGACCTGACGGCCGAAATCTGGTTTGGCCGTCGTCTCGGGCAGAAAGCCGCGCCGGCGGCGCTTGGCATCGATCGGGCGCTGCCCTTCGATGAAATCACCAGCCAGCTGCCGGTGCTGCTGAACGGCCTGGACGCGATCTATCACGCCCAGGGACAATACGCCTACGCCGATAAGCTGGTGTTCGCGGCGCTAGACAGGCTGCGCCAGGGCACGCGCCAGGGGTTCATCGCCCCGCCGACGCTGACGGACTGGCGGCCGTGGGTCCATGAGATGCGGCTGTTTAAATCGCCGGCGGAAATCAGCATCCTGCGCCGCGCGGGCGAGATCAGCGCGCTGGCGCATACGCGGGCGATGCAGGCCTGCCGCCCCGGCATGTTCGAGTATCAGTTGGAAGGGGAAATTCACCACGAATTTACCCGCCACGGCGCGCGCTACCCTTCTTACAACACTATCGTCGGCAGCGGCGATAACGCCTGTATTCTGCACTACACCGAAAATGAAACCCGGATGCGCGACGGCGATCTGGTGCTGATCGACGCCGGGTGCGAATATCAGGGCTATGCCGGCGACATTACCCGCACCTTCCCGGTCAACGGCAAGTTCAGCCCCGCGCAGCGCGCCATCTATGACATCGTGCTGCGTTCTCAGCTTAAAGCGCTGGAACTGTTCGCGCCGGGCCGCAGCATCCGCGAAGTCAATGAGGAAGTGGTGCGGGTTATGGTGAGCGGGCTGGTCGAGCTGGGCATCATGAAGGGCGAAGTCGAAGCGCTGATGGCGGAACAGGCGCACCGCCAGTTCTTTATGCACGGACTGAGCCACTGGCTCGGGCTGGACGTGCACGACGTGGGCGATTACGGTTCGAGCGATCGTGGCCGTCCGCTTGAACCCGGCATGGTGCTGACGGTGGAGCCCGGCCTGTATATCGCCCCCGACGCCGACGTTCCCCAGCAGTACCGGGGCATCGGCATCCGTATCGAAGATGACATCGCGATCACCGCGGACGGCAACGAAAATCTTACCGCCGGCGTGGTCAAAGACGCCGATGCCATTGAAGCCCTGATGGCGCAAGCCGGCGCATAATGGCTTCCGGCAAGGCGCGGTCCGGCGCTAATCTGCAATCACAATCAGGATAACAACGCATGACGGTAATGATTGTCGGCGGCGGCATGGCCGGCGCGACGCTGGCGCTGGCGATATCCACCCTTTCGCAAGGCAAGGTGCCGGTTGAACTGGTCGAAGCGAAGTCGCCCCTCGACCGCCGGCATCCGGGGTTCGACGCCAGAGCGATAGCCCTGGCGGAAGGCACCTGTCGGCAGTTGGAAAACATCGGCATCTGGCAGGCGCTGGCGGACTGCGCCTCGGCGATATCCCACATCCACGTCAGCGACCGCGGCCACGCCTGCTTCGTCAACCTGAACGCCGCCGACTACCGCGTTCCGGCGCTGGGCCAGGTGATGGAACTGCACGCCGCCGGACGGCGCCTGTTCTCGCTGCTGCAACAGGCTCCCGGCGTGCGGCTGCACTGCCCGGCGCAAGTGGTGGCGGTCACCCGCACTCAGACCGACGCCACCTTAACGCTGGATAACGCTACGCAGCTGACCGGACGGTTGCTGGTGGCCGCCGACGGTTCGCACTCCAGGCTGGCGCAATCCTGCGGCGTTCAGTGGCAACAACAGGAGTACGGTCAGATCGCCGTTATCGCCAACGTCACCACCTCGCAGCCGCATCAGGGCCGCGCCTTTGAACGTTTTACGCCGCACGGACCGCTGGCGCTGCTGCCGATGAGCCAGGGGCGCAGCGCGCTGGTGTGGTGCCATGAGCAAAACCGGCGGGCCGAGGTCGACGGCTGGAGCGAGGCCGAATTCCGCCGGCAGTTACAGTTGGCCTTTGGCTGGCGTCTGGGCGCGTTTACCCATATTGGTGAACGCCACAGCTATCCGCTACGCTTACTGACCGCCAATCGGCATATTCACCACCGGCTGGCGCTGGTGGGCAATGCGGCGCAGACGCTGCACCCGATAGCCGGGCAAGGCTTCAATCTGGGCCTGCGGGATGTGATGTCGCTGGCGGAAACCATCGTCGAGGCCGCCAACAACCGGCAGGATCCGGGCGGCTATGCCGTCCTAAGCCGTTATCAGCAGCGCCGCCAGCCCGACCAGCAGACCACGGTGGCGATCACCGACGGTCTGGTCAGGCTGTTCGCCAACCGCTACACCGCGTTGGAAATCGGCCGCAATCTGGGGCTGGCGGCGATGAATAATCTGCCGATGATGCGCGATGCCCTGGCCCGGCGTACGCTGGGCTGGGTGGAGCGTTAACCGGACACAACGGGGAAAAACCAATATGCAATCATTCGACGTGGTTATCGCCGGCGGCGGCATGGTCGGTCTGGCGCTGGCCTGCGGTTTGCAGGGCAGCGGCCTGCGCATCGCGGTGCTGGAACAACAGCCGGTCGAGATCCGCCCGCTGGAACAGGCGCATGCGCTGCGGGTGTCCGCCATCAACGCCGCCAGCGAATGTCTGCTGCGCCATCTGGGCGTGTGGGAAAATCTGCTGGCGCTGCGCGTCAGCCCTTACAACGCCATGCAGGTGTGGGATAAAGACAGCTTTGGCAAGATCGGCTTCAGCGGCGAAGAGTTCGGTTTTTCCCATCTGGGACATATTATTGAAAACCCGGTCATCCGCCAGGCGCTGTGGCAGCGCGCCTCTCAGCTGAGCGACGTTACGCTGCTGGCGCCCGCGACGCTGAAACAGGTGGCCTGGGGGGAAAACGAAGCCTTTATCACCCTGCAGGATGACAGCATGCTTACCGCCCGGCTGGTGGTCGGCGCGGACGGCGCGCACTCCTGGCTGCGCCGGCACGCCGATATTCCGCTGACCTTCTGGGACTACGGGCATCATGCGCTGGTCGCCAGCATCCGCACCGCGGCGCCGCATGAATCGGTGGCGCGCCAGGTATTTCACGGCGACGGCATTCTGGCGTTTCTGCCGCTCGGCGATCCGCACCTCAGTTCGATCGTCTGGTCGCTGCCGCCGCATCAGGCTCAGGCCATGCTGGAGCTACCCGCCGGGGAGTTCAACCAGCAGTTGGCGGTGGCGTTCGATACGCGGCTGGGTCGGTGCGAGCTGGAAAGCGAACGGCAGACCTTTCCGCTGACGGGGCGCTATGCGCGCAGTTTCGCCGCCCATCGGCTGGTGCTGATCGGCGATGCCGCGCACACCATTCATCCTCTGGCCGGCCAGGGCGTCAACCTGGGTTTTATGGACGTGGCGGAATTGATTTCCGAGCTGAAACGCCTGCAAGCGCAGGGCAAGGATATCGGTCAGCATCTCTATCTGCGGCGTTATGAACGCAGGCGTAAACACAGCGCGGCGCTTATGCTCGCCGGCATGCAGGGCTTTCGCGAGCTGTTTGACGGCGACAATCCGGCCAAAAAACTGCTGCGCGACGTCGGCCTGCTACTGGCGGATAACCTGCCCGGCGTCAAACCGACGCTGGTGCGGCAGGCCATGGGATTAAACGATTTGCCCGCCTGGCTGGAGAAAGGGAAATAGCCCTCAGGGGGTCGCGCGCGAGCATTATGGCATCCGCCAGCCAGACTTGAGCCTGTTCTGATGACTTGTACCGGTAATGACGCTACTGGACTATAGGGTAAACTGCACGGGTTATTATTGTTTGAAACGGAAGGGAGATATGGCCCGCGCGGCGATAGTTCTCCATTGAACAGACAGGGTAAAAGGATTTCCGGGTAATGACTGAATTGACGACAAGACCGGCCGCATTGCACTTTCCTCATCGCGTTTTTGAAAGCCGGAATAAAATGGATGACTATCAGGCGCCGGACATGCGCTATGGCGACCATAGCGAATCCACCCTCAAAACTATCTTCAGCCTCACGGACGTTTCTACGCGGGTTAATCCCTATACGCACGCCGAGATAGAGGCTCCCGTCTGGACTTACCCGTATGAGCTGGGCCGCAGGCCAAACACCCGATACCTCACCACAGAAAAATGCCTGAGCCGCCTGTTCGCCGAGTTTCACGATCTTGCATGGCCTTTCGCTATGCGCGGGCCTTATGCGCCCCTTATCCATCAGATGATCGACCATATGCGCTACGGCAACGGAGCGACCTTCCGCAGCCCGCTGCTTGATCAGGCGCTGAGAGAACAGCTTGTCGAGGATTTGTCGAAAGACAGCACGGTACTTAATATCAAGGAGTCTCTCCGAGAAAATATCGACTGGAAAAATAAACTGTTTCCGGCAACGGCAGAAAGCGAAATCAAAGAAGCGATAATGAACAGTAAATTGCCAAAGTTTAACCGGCTCGTTGACAACGTCAACGGTATGGGCATTACCGTCCATGATATCTGGTCAGCCCATATCACTCTCAAGTCTCTGCATATTGGCGATAACGACTTTCACGCCGTGATTAACTACCGGGTGCAGGATCATTTCGGGCTGAATGACGAGGATATATTGAAGTGGCTATTTCGCCAGTTTCGTTTCTTTCGCATCTGGTTTGTTCTGCAACACTACGGCCCGCTGGCGCACCGGCCGTTTATCAGCGAGATGGAAACCGAGGTGGAAATAACCGGGACGAGAGGATAAATGAAGATGTTATCGAAAAAGCGTGTAATCGCCGTGCTAACCGTTCTGGCCGTCCTCTACGGCATTATCTGGCTTTCCCGGCCGGTAAAAATCGTGGCGATTCATCAGAATCAGCATTTCAGTCATGTACTGGTGCTGAACTTCCCGCTGACCAACCGTGGGAAAATCGACTGGTGGCTGAAGAATAGAGCGATGCTGCAAGAGCAATACGCCATCCCCAAACGCTCGTCTTATGGCTCCTTCAGCATCACCTTCTGGGATTTCGGTGAGGGGTACAAGGAAAGCGACTACGATCGCCGATGCTTTGAGGATATGCCGGCAGAGAAAAACTGCATCGAAAAACAAATGGTTTTCGCTATAAACGACAATGGCAGAGGCGATATTACTCTTAAAACCCCTAGCCAGTGGTACAAACAGCAGCCGGACGAGAAAATCGTCCCTTACGAACCCCGAGTGCATATAGTCAGATGAATGTCTCATGAGGAAAACAGCCGTTTATCAACGGGATGATTACCAGGGATGAGCCGTATAAAGATTTTATCGAAAAAGCGAGTGATTGCCGTTTTGAGCATTTTGACCGCTGTGCACGCCATTATCTGGCTTTCCCGGCCGGTAAAAATCGTGGCGATTCATCAACGCAACAATTTCAGCGATGTGCTGGTGCTGAACTTTCCGCTGACCAACCGCGGGAAAATCGACTGGTGGCTAAAGAATAGGGCGATGCTGCAAGAGAAATATGCCATCCCCAAACGTTCGTCCTATGGTTCATTCACCATCGATTTCTTGGACTTTAGCGAGGGTTACAAGGAAAGTGAATATGATCGATTGTGCTTTGAGGATATATCGGCAGAGAAAAACTGCATCGAAAAAGAACTGGTTTTCTCTATAGATGACAATGGGAAAGGCAGTATCCTTCTCAAGACGTCTACTCAACTATACAAACAGAAACCTGACGGCGAGTTCGTCCCTTTTGAATTTCAAATGGAAGTTAGATGAATACCTATATGTCGATGCACAGCCTATTCCCCCGCCTCGCAGGCGGGGATGTCGTAATAGCAGGAGATTATTCGTCCGCGCCGACGCGCACCACCAGCTTGCCGAAATTTTTCCCTTGCAACAGCCCGGCAAACGCCTGCACGGCATTTTCCAGCCCGTCCACCACGTCTTCGCGGTATTTGATTTTGCCTTGCGCCACCAGCGGAGATACGGCTTGCCAGAATTCATCGAACCGCGGGCCGTAGTCATTAAAAACAATGAACCCCTGCATGCGGATGCGCTTTTTCAGCAGGGTTCCCATCAGCAGCGGCAGGCGATCCGGCCCATCCGGCAGACCGGTGGCATTGTAGCTGGCGACCAGTCCGCATAGCGGCACGCGGGCCGAGGTATTGAGCAGCGGCAGCACCGCATCGAATACCTTGCCGCCCACGTTTTCGTAATAGATATCGATACCGTCAGGACAGGCGGCCTTGAGACGATCGGCAAAATCCGCCGCGCGGTGATCGATACAGGCATCAAATCCCAGCACCTCAACCGCATAGCGGCACTTCTCCGCCCCGCCGGCGACGCCCACCACACGGCACCCCTGCAGTTTTCCGAGCTGTCCGACCGTCGCCCCCACCGGGCCGGTGGCCGCCGCCACTACCAGCGTTTCCCCCGCCTTGGGCTGCCCGATATCCATCAGTCCCATATAAGCGGTAAAACCCGGCATCCCCAGCACGCCCAGCGCATAGGAGGGATGGTCGGGGGACTGCCCCAGATTGGTTAACGCCCGGCCGTCGGAAACGGCATAGTCCTGCCAGCCGCTATAAGCCTGCACCCAGTCGCCCGGACGATAATCCGGGTGTTTCGAGGCAGCGACCCGACTGACCGTCGCCCCGACCATCACCTCCCCCAGTTCGACCGGTTTGGCGTAAGAAGGCGCGTCGCTCATGCGCCCGCGCATATAGGGATCGAGCGAAAGGAAAACCGTGCGCAGCAGGACTTCCCCCTCTTTTATCTGCGGGATCGGCTGCTGCTCCAGGCGAAAATTATCCTGCGTGGGCGCGCCGTGCGGACGTGAAGCCAGCACAATCCGGCGATTGATCCGATCTGTTTGCGGCATGACTATTCTCCTCTCGAATAAAGCGGAAGCCGTTCCGGAATCTCCAGAAAACGATAAAAGGCGAGAGACGTTCGGCGTCGGCTACCGGCGACATGAATTTAAGCATAGCCTACCGCGCCCTGGCGCCGCTGCATACGCAGCAGAATATCGACAACGTCCGTTATCAGGAATAATCGTAGCCAAGGAGAGTAAATTTTTTATTTCTTATGCTATAACCCAGCCATAAAAATAATATATTTACAGGCTTAATTTTCTCAATGTATTATCCTCATGGCCGGCGGATTTATTATCTTGCCGCGCCATTCGCAAGGATATTCAATTTCATTTTTCGCATAAGTAATACCAGCATGTTGATGCGGTGCCGACAGTCGTTGATTAAAGGAAGGTCCATTTATGCTAAAGCCCAAGGATTGCCGTAACTTACAAGACGTAAGAGAAGGTATTGACGCCATAGATAAGCAGATATTTACTCTTTTCCTGCAGCGCCTGGATTATGTCTATTCGGCCAGCCGCTTTAAGCCCGACGAAGCCAGTATTTCAGCGCCGGAACGCGTGGAAACCATGCTGGATGAGCGCCGGCGCTGGGCAAAAGATCATCATGTCGATGAGAATTTTATTGCGTCATTATACGAAAACATTATTCATGAATTCATTAGTGCGCAAATTAAATTTTGGCGGACCAGTAAATCGTCATAGACTAATTTAATTAAAATATCATATCTATATGATACAAAAACTGCCAGGGAATGAATGGATACGCCGAAATAATAGTCGCGTTTATTTCAGTGCTTCACGACAAAAGGAAGAGAGTATGGGAACGCCATTTCATCACCACAGTTTCTTGTTTTCGTCCGCATTTCGCAGCCTTTATACCGAAGGCGTATTTAAAACCTTAACCTGGCCCGCGTCCGATCCGTCCGCGCTGTGCCAAAAAGTGGCGCATGGATTCGAACAGGCGCGTCTTGCCGGCATAACGCATCCGATCGTGGTGGGCGCCATCCCCTTTGATGTGCGTCAACCGTCATCCCTGTATATTCCTCACGCCTGTCATTTTTTGTCGCGTGAAGCATTCAAACGGAAACTGAGCGCGACGCCGCAAACGCCGCTGCGCATCGTCGACCAGCAGCCATATCCGCAGCAGGAATATTTTCTCGCCATGGTGGAAAACGCCGTAAACACCATACGCCAAGGGGAATTGCAAAAAATCGTCTTATCGCGCCTGCAGTCATTACAGGTTGAGCATCCGCTGAATACCATCGCTCTGCTGGCAACGCTGGCCGATCAAAACCCAAACGGCTACTACTTTCACTTACCCCTGGCGGAAAAGCGCTATTTGTTTGGCGCCAGCCCTGAACTTCTGCTGCGACAACAGGGGCGCGCAATCTGGACCACGCCGCTGGCAGGCACCGCCAAGCGCGCCGCCGATGAACGGCAGGATCGGGATAACCGCGATCGGCTGCTGGCATCGCGTAAGGATCGTCACGAACACCAACTGGTGATAGAAGAAATTCGCAAAACGCTGGCGAGCTACTGCTCATCCCTCAGCATTCCGCCACAGCCCGAACTATTGCAGACGCCCAACCTCTGGCATTTGGCCAGCCCGATAGCGGGAGAGCTGAAAGCCGACAATAGCCAGTCGCTGTCGCTGGCCGGCCTGTTACACCCTACCCCCGCCCTGTGCGGCGTGCCAAAGGAAAAAGCCCGCCGGTTGATTGGCGAGCTGGAACCTTTTGAGCGCGGCGTTTTTGGCGGCATCGTGGGGTGGAGCGACGACGAGGGAAATGGCGAGTGGGCGGTAACCATTCGCTGCGGCACCAGCCAGCAGCAAAACATTCAGTTGTACGCCGGCGCCGGTATCGTCGCCGACTCCGACCCCGCCGCCGAATGGCTGGAAATAGAGGCCAAGATGCGCACCATGCTGCGCGCCCTCGGTCAATAGACGCGTATGGGAGCGCCGGAATCCCCAGAAAATAATTAAGCATTATTTGATACATCGCCTTAGATAGCAGGATGTGGTTTTTTAAAGGTTCTCCTTCGCGTAAAAAATCGCGCTGAGGTGGGCGTGGCCGCCGGGTGAGCGGCACGGACGCCGCGAAAGCCAGTGCCGCGCCGGGAGCGCGTCAATGGCGGCCCGACCAGCGGTCACGAACGCCGAAGGCATCGCGTAGCGACGCGATTTCGCGAAAAGCCCGGGGTCACGGGGCGGCGGCGACTGAGCCGCCTCGTGTCGGGCGCGTGCTGCGACGGTGGCAAAAATCGACTGGGGTTAGTGCGCACGAAACCCTCACTGCGCTTACAGAATTCCTTCTCCAGATTTGTGGAGGAGCCCTCAGCCCAATGGGGGATTAGCTGACGACAAATACCCGGCAATGCAAAATATGCGAACCATCGCACGGTTATTTTATCGCCCGATAAAATAATATATACGCTTAAACACACGGCCGATGCAGAGTTATTATTTATTCAGCGCGCAAAAATCAGCCACGCCCGTCGCATATGCTTATTTAATTTAGTTAGTAAAGCTATTATTTTAAATCGTTATAATGCTAAATAATTAGCCATATTAGTTTCATTTTAAAAATAAATATTTACATAGATATACAATTTGAAATAACAAATAACCCACATCTCGACATCCGGCATCATTATTTTCACATTATCTGCCGTCATATCAGCAATATAAAATCGATCATGTTTGGCGATAGGTGTATTATCATCGCCGAATAAGAGCCGATCCCGATAGATAACGGCGTTGTTGCCCGTTTGGATAGGCTGGTTTGCCAATATCAAATGCTTCTCATCATTGGTGAGGATATGTGCGGCCCAGCGTTCCTGACGGCAAATAACAGCGCGCTATGTGGATTGGTTCTTGCTCCATTTCCATCGGTCACTCTATTAATTAAACAACGTGATGCTTGACTGGATTTAATTCCGCACAGAATTTGTACGGCATTAAACCTGTTACCAGGTTATTAAGGGAGAATAGTATGCAGTTACGAACCACAAAGGAAAAAATCCTGTTGGCAATACTCGTCGGGATAATTGCCGGCCTCGTTTGCGCCCTGGCCAAGTTTGGCTGGGAAATTCCTTTTCCGCCAAGAACGCCGCTGCGGGATATGACCAACCCGCCGCAGGAGTTACTGCAACAGCTCGGCATGTCCTATGAACTGTCGCACATCACCTATCTGTATAATGGCAACGCCAGACCAATCATGAGCTTTATCATGCACTTTGGTTTTTCTATTACCTTTGCCGTGCTCTATTGCGTCATCGCCGAGTTTAATCCCAAAATCAAACTCTGGCAGGGCGCCTTTTACGGTCTGGTGCTCCACATTGTATTCCACGTTTTCCTGCTGCCGCTGTTCGGCACCGTTCCGGCGCCGTGGGATCAGCCGTTCGCCGAGCATTTCTCTGAGCTTTTCGGCCATATGTTCTGCTTCTGGCTGGTGGAAATCGTCCGTCGCGATATACGCAACCGTATTACTCATGCGCCGGATCCTGAAGTCGCCGCGGCTGAAGCCACGCGCTGATTTCTCCTGCTCCGCCATACCGGCCGCCTTATCCACAGGCGGCCGTTTTTATCTTCTCGCCGAACCTAGCCGTTTCAACTCGCTTCCCGCCGGTACTACCGTTGTTGCTATATGCTTTTTTTGCATTAAAAAGTATTTTTTGTGCTTTTACTCCTTGACGCGACCTCCCTACATTTACAACACATAAAATGGGTTAACGTAAATTTCAAGGACTCAGGGAATGGAAAAAAAATCATCAGCAGCGCGGTTTCCATCGGCTAAACTTCTCACCGCAGGCGCTTTATCCCTGCTTTTTGCCTTCAGCCCCAGCGCATGGAGCGCCGACAATAGCGAAAAACCGGTTCAGGGCGGCATACTCAACGTCGGTCTGGGTAGCGATACCCCAACCATCGATCCCCACACCACCGCCTATTCCGTCGCCGCGGTGGTCACGCGCAACGTTCTCGACTCGCTGGTCGGCCAGGCCGAGGACAACAGCTTTACCCCCTGGTTGGCGGAGCGCTGGGAAATCAGCGACGATCGCAAGGTCTACACTTTCCATTTGCGCAAGGATGTGACCTTCAGCGACGGCACCAAGCTGGACGCGGCGGCGGTGAAATACAACTTCGACCGCATTCTGGATCCGAAGACCATCTCCCCGTACTCCAAATCGTTGCTGGGACCGGTCGAGGCCGTCGAAACCCCGGACGAGCACACGGTGGTTTTGCGCTACAAGGAAGCGTTCGCGCCGCTGTTGCAGGGGCTGAGCCTGCCCTACCTGGGCATTCAGTCGCCGACCTACCTGAAGAACACTCCCAACACCAGCAACACCGTGGTGGGCTCCGGTCCGTTTATTCTCGACTCATTCGTGAAAGGTAGCGGCAGCAAGCTAAGCAAGCGCGCCGATTATAATTGGGGGCCGGGCTACGCCACCCATCAGGGTCCGGCTTATCTGGACGGCATCGAATTCAAGTTCCTGCCGGAAGCCGCGGTGCGGCTGGGCGCGCTCAACAGCGGACAGGTTCATGCCATCGACGCCATTCCGCCGGTCAACCACGCGCAGGTGCTTAAAAACGGCAAATTGCAGGTAGTCTCCTACGAAAACCCCGGCGTCAACCGCGTGCTCTACCTCAACATTGCGCAGGGACCCTTCCAGGACGTCAAGGTGCGCCAGGCGTTCCAAAGCTCGGTGGACGGCCCGGCGGCGGTCAAGGCTACCTTCTTCGGCACGCTGAAAGCGGCGGACAACGTTCTCGGCCCCTCCACGCTGTACTATGATCCAGCCATCGCCTCCACCTGGGGATTCGATACGAATAAGGCCAATCGCCTGCTGGATGAGGCCGGCTGGTCGACGAAGGACGCCCAGGGCTACCGCACCAAAGACGGCAAACGCCTGACCGCGCGCTTCATTTACGTCCCCAACAATGTGGAATCGGCCGATGTAGCCCTGTTTCAGGCGGTACAGTTCCAGGTCAAACAGACCGGGTTCGATCTCAAGCTCGATCCGGTGGATTCGGGCATCTTCTCCAGCCGCACCGCCTCCAGCGACTACGACATCGCCTCCAACTTCTTCGTGCGTCCCGAGCCGGACATTCTGCGCACCGTATTCCACTCCGCCTACATCCCGCCGCAGGGCAACAACCACGCCCGCGTAAACACGCAGGACGACAAACTGATCCGCGCGGTGGGCGCCGGCGACGAGGAACGCAAGCGCCTGTACCATGAAGTGCAGCGTGAAGTGATCGAACAGGCCTACGTGGTGCCGCTGTACGTCCCGGCATACCAGTTGGGGCTGTCGAAGAACGTGCATGGCGTCAACTGGGCCACCAACGCCAAACCGAACTTCTACGATGCCTGGATTAGCCGCTAACCTACGCGCCGCCGGCAAACGCCTGTTCACCATCGTCGCCGTGCTGTGGGGCGCGGCGACGCTGTCGTTCATCGCCGTCAAGCTGATTCCGGGCGATCCGGTGTCGATTATTATCGGCGGCGGCGACGCCGTGGTGGACGAGGCGTTCCGCGCCGAGCTGGTGCAACAGTTCGGCCTCGACCAGCCGCTGTGGATGCAATACCTGCGCTACTGCGGGCAGGCGCTGAGCGGCGATCTCGGCGACAGCTACCAGTTTCGTCAGCCGGTGGCGACGGTGATCGCCGGCGCACTGAAGGAAACCGTGCCGCTGGCGCTCAGCGCGCTACTGCTGGCCCTGACTCTGGCGATCGTCAACGCGCTGGCCACCGCCGGGCGGCAGCACCGCCTGCGCCGCCTGCTCTCCGGACTGGAACTGATCCTGCTCAGCACCCCGGTGTACTGGATCGGCATCCTGCTGCTCACCCTATTCAGCTTCAAGCTCCAGTGGTTCCCGATTACCGGCAACGACGGCATCGCCGCGCTGGTGCTGCCGGTGATCACCCTGAGCCTGCCGCTAATGGCGGTGTTCAGCCAGGTGCTGCGGGACGGCCTGGAAGAGGCGCTGTCGCAGCCCTTCGCTCTTACGGTGCGTACGCGCGGCGTCGGCGAGACCGCGCTGCGCCTGCGTCACGCCCTGCGCCACGGCGCGCTGGCGATCTCCACGCTGACCGGCACGCTGCTGGCCGGCGTGCTGGGCGGTTCGATCCTGACGGAGACGGTATTCGGGCGCGCCGGCATCGGCCAGATTACCCTGCTGGCCATCGAAAACCGCGACATGCCGCTGGTGCTGGGGCTGGTGATGTTCTCAGCCTTTCTGTTCGTGGCGATCAATCTGCTGATCGACGCGCTGTACCTGCTGATCGATCCGCGCCTGAGGAAAAAGGAGTTGCCCCATGAGCAGTGATCCCGTGCTGCTGCCGCGCAGGCCGGCGCCGGTTTACCGTAATCCCTGGCTGGCGCCGGGCACGCTGCTGCCGGCGCTGATCGTCGCGCTGCTGGTGCTGGCGGTGTTCTTTCCGACGCTATTTACCCGCTACACCCCGAACGACATGGACTTCGCAGCGGTGTTGCAGCCCCCGGGCCCGCACCACTGGTTCGGCACCGATCAGCTTGGCCGCGACGTGTTCGCCCGCGTGGTCCACGGCACCTCGCTGTCGCTGACCATCGGCGTCGGCGCCACCCTGCTCGCCTGCACGGGCGGCATCCTGCTGGGAACGGCGGCGGCGCTGGCGCCGCGGGCGCTGCGTCAGCTGCTGGTGCGCCTGCTGGACATCCTGCTTGCCTTTCCCGACCTGCTGCTGGCGCTGCTGGCCATCGCCGTGCTGGGACGCGGCCCTGAGAATACGCTGCTGGCCGTCGGGCTGGCCGGCATCGCGGGCTACGCCCGGCTGGTGCGCTCGCAGGTATTGCAGGTCAAGCTGTCCGGCTACGTCGAGCACGCCGTTGCGCTGGGAGAATCGCCGCTTTACATCATTCTGCGTCACATCGTTCCCAACACCGTGCGTCCGCTGCTGATCCTGGCGACCATCGGCATCGGTCAGGCGGTGCTGGCTGCCTCCGCGCTGAGCTTCCTGGGGCTGGGCGTGACGCCGCCCACCGCGGAGTGGGGAGCGCTGCTGTCCGACGGCCGCAACTTTCTGGACAGCGCGCCCTGGGTCAGCCTGCTGCCGGCCAGCATGATCGCCCTGTCCGTCATCTCCATCACCCTGCTGGGACGCCGGTTGCAATCCATCGTGGCAAAAGGCGGCGCATAATGACTTCCCAAACAAAGCAACACCCCGCGCAACCGCTGCTGCGGGTGGAGGGTCTGCACGTTAGCTTTCCCTCTCCACACGGTCCGGTGGAGTCGGTGAAAAACCTTGGTTTTCAGGTTAATCCCGGTGAAATTCTGGCGCTGGTCGGTGAATCGGGTTCCGGGAAATCGGTTACCGCGCGCGCGCTGGTCGGCCTGGCGGGCGAACATGCCGACGTGCGCGCCGACGCCCTCGATCTGCTGCGTCATGACGGCAGTCGCTGCGACCTGCGCGACCTGACCGATCGCGACTGGCGGGGCATCCGCGGCCGCGAGATCGGCTTTATCCTGCAGGATGCGCTGGTCTCCCTCGATCCGCTACGCAGGATCGGCCAGGAAGTGGCGGAGCCGATCCTCACCCATCGGCTGGCGCCGCGCTCGGCGGTCGCCGGACGGGTGGCGGCGCTGCTGGAACAGGCGGGCATTCCCGACCCGGCCAACCGCGCCGCCCAGTATCCCCATGAACTCTCCGGCGGCCTGCGCCAGCGGGCGCTTATCGCTTCCGCGCTGGCGGGCGGTCCGCAGCTATTGATTGCCGACGAGCCTACCACCGCGCTGGACGCCACGGTGCAGAAGCAGGTGCTGACGGTGTTTACCGCCCTGGCGCAGGCCGGCCACGGCGTGCTGCTGATCACCCACGATCTGGCGGTGGTCTCGCAGGTGGCGGACCGGGTGATCGTCATGCAGAAAGGCGAACTGGTGGAGTCCGGCTTGGCCCGCCAGGTGCTTTCCGCGCCGCAGCACCCTTATACCCGCCGCCTGCTGGCGGCGATCCCCACCGCGGCCACGCGCGGCAACTGGCTGGCGGGCGAGAATCCGCTGCGCGATCTGCCCGCCGGGGTCTTGTCGTCGCTCAGCGCGCACGACGAAACGGTTTCGGAGGTGGCGCTGAAGGCGGATCGGGTATCGGTCTCCTTTACCCGCCCTGACGGCAGCCGGATGCATGCCGTCAATCAGGTATCGCTGGAAGTAAAACGCGGTGAAACGCTGGGCATCGTCGGCGAGTCCGGTTCGGGCAAAACCACCCTGGGGAAAGTCATTCTGGCGTTGCGGAAACCGGACAGCGGCGAGGTATGGCTGGCGGATAATCCCTGGAGCGCGCTGCCGGAGCGTGAACGCCGCCCGCTGCGCGCCCGAATCCAGACCATCACCCAGGATCCGCTCGGTTCGTTCGATCCGCAATTCACCGTGGCGCAGATCCTCCAGCAGCCGCTGCGTTTACGCCGCGATCTCAGCCAGGCGGATCGGCAACGGCGCATCCTCACCCTGCTGACGCTGGTCGGACTGACGCCGGACCTGCTGGCGCGCCGCCCGACCGCGCTCTCCGGCGGTCAGCGGCAGCGGGTCTCCATCGCTCAGGCGCTGGCCTCGGAGCCGGATCTGCTGATCTGCGACGAGCCGGTTTCCGCGCTGGACGTCACCACTCAGGCGCAGGTGCTGGATCTGCTGGTGGCGCTACAGCGTCAGCTGCGGCTCACCATGCTGTTTATCTCCCACGATCTCGGCGTGGTGCAGCATATGAGCCATCGCATCGCGGTGATGAAAGACGGCGAAATCGTCGAAACCGGCGACGTGGAGCAGATCTTCAACCAGCCGCAGCATCCTTATACGCGGCTGCTGCTGTCGACGGTGAATTAATCCGCGGGGTGATTGTGGTTCTCATCGGGAAACGTCTGCTGGCGCAGCGACTTGGGCGCCAGCGAAAAGGCTTTGCGAAACTGGGTGGAGAAATGGTTGCTGTCGCTAAATCCGCAGGCATGGGCGATGGCGGTGATCGAATCATCGCTTTGCTGCAACCGCCGGCGGGCCTCCAGCAGCCGCAGACGATTGAGATAGCGCTGCGGCGTCATGCCGGTATGCTGTTTTAGCTGCCGGTGCAGCGTGCGCAACGGCAAAGCGAACTGCGCGGCCAATACCTCCCAGTCTATCTCTTCGGTGTAGTTGTTCTGCAGCCACCCCAGCAGGGCCTGAATCCCCTGGCGGTGACTGCCCCGCGCCTGGGTCTGAAAACAGTGTTGCCGCAGGTCCACCAGCATCTGTAAAAACAGGCTTTCGCTGGCGGCGATATCCTCCGCCGTTGAACTGCGCGCCAGATTGGTCATGATGGCGATACGCTGCTTCAACTGCTGCATGGCGGCTTGATTCAGCTGCCACTGTCCCTGCCACTCGCCGTCGGGGCCGTAAGGCAGAAACGCGGTAATATCGGAAAGGAAACGAAAATCGCGCGGGGAGCGGTACAGCACGTTGGTCAGGCAAAGTCCGTCAACGTTTTCAAACAGATGGCGATCGTTATCGCGCACAAAGAACACCGTGCCGCGGCACAGGGCGTAGGGCTGGTCGTTAAATACGTGTACGCCGGCCCCCTGCTCCACCAGCACAATTTCCCAGAAATCATGGTAGTGCTCAGGAAAAGCCACCTGCGGCGTACGCGGCTCCACCGCCACGGTCACCGCCCGCGAAGCAAAAAATTCATCACCACGTAGTTGCGTCATTTCAGTTGTTACTCCAGCCAGACACTCGCCAACCCGTTACTCAATAGTAGCCATTCGCCGCATGGCGAACCTTAAAATATCCCTGTCGGATCACAATAGCATCCCCGTAATCTTCGGGATTGTGAGCCAATTCACAGCCAGCTTTGTCGTTTTGCCAGTCCCCCCCGTCAAATGGCACTCACCGAAAGGTTGCGCACGCGGCGAATCCTTACACTCGTTCTCATCGAACAGAAAGGGGATACGGCTATGGCGGTGAAGAATATCGTGGCGGTGGATCTCGGCGCCTCGAGCGGGCGGGTGATGCTGGCCACGTTTCAGACCACGACGCAGCATCTGGCGTTGAAGGAAATTCACCGCTTCAGTAATCAGCTGATTTTACAGGACAACCATTACGTCTGGGATCTGCCCGCGCTGGAACAGGCGATCCTCACCGGTTTGCACCGGATAGACGATATGGGGATCCGCCCCGACAGTATCGGCATCGACACCTGGGGCGTGGATTACGTGCTGCTGGATAAAGCCGGCTCGCTGGTCGGCCTGCCCTACTCCTATCGCGACCACCGTACCGACGGCGTGATGCCGCACGTCATCGCCGAACTGGGACGGGAAAATATTTATCGGCGCACCGGCATCCAGTTTCTGCCGTTCAATACCCTTTATCAGCTCAAGGCGCTGCGCGACCGGCATCCCGAATACCTGGAGCAGGTGGAGCATCTGCTGCTGATCCCGGACTATCTGCACTACCGCCTGACCGGGAAGATCACCAGTGAATACACCAACGCCACCACGACGCAGCTATTCAACCTGACCGAGCAGGACTGGGATGCGTCGCTGCTGGCGTATCTGGGGGTCCCGCGGCGCTGGTTTAGCCGCCCGGTGCAATCCGGCCACCCTATCGGACAATGGACGGCTCCCAGCGGGCGGCGGATTCCGGTTACCGCCGTCGCCACCCACGACACCGCCAGCGCGGTGGCCGCCGCGCCGCTGGATGATGAAAACAGCGCCTACCTCAGTTCCGGCACCTGGTCGCTGATCGGCATCGAGAGCGCCGTCCCCTATAACAACGCCCAGGCGCTGGCCGCCAATATCACCAACGAAGGCGGCATCGACGGCACCTTTCGGGTGCTGAAAAACATTATGGGGCTGTGGCTGCTCCAGCGCGTCTGCCGGGAGCAGGGCATTCAGAATCTGAACGCGCTGATTGGCCAGGCGGCGCAACTGCCGGAATTTACCAGCCTGATCAATCCCAACGATGCGCGTTTTATCAACCCGCCGTCCATGAGCGAGGAAATCCGCGCCTTTTGCCGCCAGCACCGGCAGCCGGCGCCGCAGAGCGGCGCCGAACTGGCGCGCTGCATCTTCGACAGCCTGGCCCTGCTTTATCACCAGGCGATTGAGGAGATCGGCGCGCTGCGCCAGTCGCCGGTGCGGCAGCTGCATATCGTCGGCGGCGGCAGCCAGAACGCGTTTCTCAACCAGCTCTGCGCCGACGTGTGCCAGATCCCGGTCCTGGCGGGACCGGTGGAAGCCTCCACGCTCGGCAATATCGGCTGTCAGCTGCTGGCGCTGAACGCCGTCGCCGATTTGCGCCAATTTCGCCGTTTGTTAACCGAGAACTTTCCGCTGCACCGCTACACCCCACGTTCAGATATTGATTTTACCGGGCATCGTCGTCGCTTCCTGACGCTGTGCCGGACCAACGAGGAGCCGTATGAACAACACTGCAATTGAAACCGCCTGGCATCTGGCGAAGACGCGTTATGCCGGTATAAATGTCGATGTGGATAGCGTACTGGAGCAGTTGGACCAGATTCCCGTGTCCATGCACTGCTGGCAAGGCGACGACGTCGCCGGATTCGAAAATGCCGCCGGCGAGCTGACCGGCGGCATTCAGGCCACCGGCAGCTACCCCGGCAAGGCGCGCAACGCCGACGAACTGCGCGCCGATCTGGAGCAGGCATTCACCCTGATCCCCGGCCCCAAACGGCTGAACCTGCACGCCATTTATCTGGAGTCGCCGAGCGCCGTGCCGCGCAACGCCATCGAACCCCAACACTTCGCCAACTGGGTGGCCTGGGCCAAAACCCACCGCCTGGGGCTGGACTTTAACCCGACCTGCTTTTCCCATCCGCTCAGCGGCGACGGTTTTACCCTTTCCCACCCGGATGAAAAGGTCCGCCGCTTCTGGATTGAACACTGCCAGGCCAGCCGCCGCATCTCCGCCTACTTTGGCCGCGAGCTGGGTACGCCGTCGGTGATGAATATCTGGGTGCCGGACGGTATGAAAGATCTCACCGTGGACCGTCTGGCCTTCCGCCAGCGTTTGCTGCACGCGCTGGACGAGGTGATTGCCGAACCTCTCGACCCGGCGCATCACATCGACGCCGTAGAGAGCAAACTGTTCGGGCTGGGGGCGGAAAGCTTTACCGTCGGCTCCAACGAATTCTATCTGGGCTACGCCGCCAGCCGCGGCACCGCCCTCTGTCTGGACGCCGGCCATTTCCACCCCACCGAGGTGATTTCCGACAAGATTTCCAGCGCCATACTCTACGTTCCCCGCCTGCTGCTGCACGTCAGCCGCCCGGTGCGCTGGGACAGCGATCACGTGGTGCTGCTGGATGATGAAACACAGGCCATCGCCCATGAGATCGTGCGCCATCGCCTGCTTGATCGCGTGCATATCGGGCTGGATTTCTTCGATGCGTCCATCAACCGTATCGCCGCCTGGGCGATCGGCACCCGCAACATGAAAAAAGCCCTGCTGCGCGCCCTGCTGGAACCGACCGACACGCTGCGCCGGCTGGAGCAGGAAGGCGACTACACCGCCCGCCTGGCCCTGCTGGAAGAACAAAAATCCCTGCCGTGGCAGGCCGTCTGGGAACAATACTGCCAGCGCCACGATGTCGCGCCGGGCGGCGAGTGGCTGCAACACGTGCGCCAGTATGAACAAACCATCCTCAATCAACGTCAAGGGTAAGATTATGCAAGCGATTCACGCCTCCTGGTTCGTCCGGGGAATGATTAAAGCCACCAGCGATATGTGGCTCAAAGGGTGGGATGAGCGCAACGGCGGCAACGTCAGCCTGCGCCTGACGGCCGAGGACGTTACGCCCTATGAGAGCGACTTTTACCCGCAGCCGCGCCATGAAGCCTTGACTCAGGCCATGCCCGAACTGGCGGACAGCTGGTTTATCGTTACCGGGTCGGGTAAGTTTTTCCGCAATGTGCAACTGGACCCGGCGGATTCGCTGGTGCTGCTGCAGGTGGACCCTGACGGCAAGGGCTATCGTATTTTCTGGGGGCTGACCGGAGGAGGATTGCCCACCTCGGAGCTGGCGTCGCATTTCCAGTCGCACATCGTACGTATGGACGTTACGCAGGGGCGCGATCGGGTGATTATGCACTGCCACGCCACCAACCTCATCGCCCTCAGCTACGTGCTGGAATTGAACAGCCCGGTATTTACCCGCGAGCTGTGGGAGGGCAGCACCGAATGCCTGGTGGTGTTCCCCGACGGCGTCGGCATCGTGCCCTGGATGGTGCCGGGCACCGACGCCATCGGCACCGCCACCGCCGAACAGATGCAGCGCCACTCGCTGGTGCTGTGGCCGTTCCACGGCATCTTCGGCAGCGGTCCGACGCTGGATGAAACCTTCGGCCTGATCGATACCGCCGAAAAATCGGCGGAAGTGATGGTGAAAGTCAGATCGATGGGCGGCAAGAAACAGACCATTTCCACCGAAGAGCTTATCGCCCTGGGCCAACGCTTCGGCGTAACGCCGATGGAAGCCGCGCTGCGCGTGGCGCCGTAAAGCCCGGCGGCATTGACGTACAGGAGCGCGCGCCATGTTGCGTAAAGCATTTGTGATGTCCGTTTTTCCCGGCCGCCACGCCGAGTACCGGCAGCGGCACAACCCTGTCTGGCCGGAGCTGGCCGCGGTGCTGAAAGCCCACGGCGCGCATCGCTACAGCATCTTTCTGGACAAACGGCGTAATCTATTGTTCGGCTACGTTGAAATCGAGTCCGAAGCGCGCTGGAACGCCGTGGCGCAGACGGAGGTATGTCGGCGCTGGTGGCGATATATGACCGAGGTGATGCCCGCCAATGCGGACAACAGCCCGGTCAGCGACGAACTTGAATCGGTTTTTTATCTGGAATAGCAATTGACACCGCACCTTCAAGGTCGGCTGCCCGACCGGGAAGAGTGCGGTTTTCCATCCGGCGCCGCAAGCGCGCTACTGCGCCGTCGCAGGCAGATAGCCGGCGGTCTCGCGATAACCGGCGGATTCGTGATAACCGACGGGCTCGTTGACGTGGAACTTATCCACCGTGCGCGACAGCTCCTGCGCCTGATCGCTCAGCGACTTCGCCGCCGCCAGCGCCTGTTGCACCAGCGCCGCGTTCTGCTCGGTGCTCTGATCCATCTGGGAAACCGCCAGATTCACCTGCTCAATCCCCGCGCTCTGTTCCGAGCTGGCCGAACTGATCTCGCCCACCATGGTGGTGACGCGCTGCACGCTCTCGACGATCTCGCTCATGGTATCGCCGGCGCGCTTCACCAGTTCCGTACCCTCGCCGACTTTGGATACCGAGTCGTCGATCAGGTTTTTGATCTCTTTCGCCGCCGACGCGGAGCGCTGCGCCAGCGTACGCACTTCGCTCGCCACCACCGCGAAGCCCCGGCCTTGTTCGCCCGCGCGCGCCGCTTCCACCGCCGCGTTCAACGCCAGAATATTGGTCTGAAACGCAATGCCGTTGATCACGCCGGTGATGTCCACTATCTTGCGCGAGGAGACGTCGATGGAGTCCATGGTATCCACCACCTGCTTCACCACCGAGCCGCCGCGCAGCGCCACGTCCGAGGCGGACACCGCCAGTTCGTTGGCGTGGCGCGCGTTCTCGGCGTTCTGCTGTACGGTCGCCGTCAGCTCCTCCATCGCCGCCGCCGTCTGCTCCAGCGCGCTGGCCTGCGATTCGGTGCGCGACGACAGGTCTTCGTTGCCGGTGGCGATTTGCTGCGAGGCGGTGGCGATGGAGTTGGTGCTGCCGCGCACCTGGCTCACCAGATGCGAGAGGTTATCGCGCATGGCGCGGATGGCATACAGGATGCTGGTCTGGTCGCCGGCGCGGGTCTGTACGTCCACCACCAGATTGCCGTCGGCGATCTGCCTGACCACCTCGACCGCGTACTGCGGCTCGCCGCCCAGCTGGCGCAGCAGCGTGCGCAGCATGTTCCACGCCAGCGTAGAAATCACCAGCAGCAACGCCACGCCGATAGACAGCAGGATAATGGCGTTGCGCCAGAAAGCCTGCTGGATATCATCGATATAGTCGCCATAGCCGATGGTCCAGTCCCAGGGTTCGAATTTGATAATCGCGTACAGCTTCTCAACGGTATCCGTGGCCCCCGGACGCGTGCCGTGGGCTATCACCTCGCCGATGACGTTACCCTGCAAGGCCGCGCGATAACGCTCTCCGGCCTCTTTGCCGCCCTTGGCGTCGACGATGCCCACCCGCTTGGGATTGGGATGGACGTAGTTGATATCGTTGGTGAAGCCGCGCACGAAGAAATAGCGATCGCCCTGATGAAAGCTGCTGATGGCCCGTTTGGCCTCGGCCTGCGCCGCTTCAGACGACAACTGGCCCGCCTTTTCAAGATCGTAGGCCTTCTGCGCGGCGGCGTGGGCCAGCTCCACCAGGGTCGAAAGCTGACCGACGCGCTCTTTCATCATCGACTGGTATAGCGTGTTCAACGCCACCGCCGACAGTATAATTAATCCCAACAGCGTGGTACCGCACAGCAGTATAATGCGTGTTTGCAATTTCATAGCGTCTACTCCCTGGCACTTTTCGGATTATTCTTAGGGTAAAAATTGCACTATACATTATGGCTTTACGTTACACCATAGCTGCCGGGGGCTAAAACAAGGCGGGCGTTGCCGCCGGGACGATCCACCGATTTTTCCGCCGCCCGGCGACTTAAAACGCCATCACCGCCTGTAACAGATGCCGGGCGTAAGGGTGCCGTACCTGCCCCAGCGTCGTCATATCATCGACCCGTTCAATCACCCGCCCCTGCTGAAGAAAAATGACCCGCTGACACAGATAGGTAATCGCCGTCAGATCGTGGCTGATAAACAGATAGGTCAGCCCCAGTTGCCGGCGCAGGTCCGCCAGCAAATCGAGGATCTGCACCTGCACGGTGACATCCAGCGCGCTGACCGCCTCGTCCAGCACCATAAAATCCGGCTTGCCGGCAATGGCGCGGGCGATGCAGACACGCTGCATTTGTCCGCCGCTGAGCTGATGCGGGAAACGCTCGCACACCTCCTCCGTCAGCCCGACCTGATCCAGCAGCCCGACCACCTGCCGCCGCACCTCGTCGCGCCGGACGCCGCCGCGCACCAGCAACGGCTCGGACAGGATATGCAGCACGTTCATAAAGGGATTGGCCGACGAGGTATAATCCTGAAAAACCGCGCTGACGCGCAGCGGTTTTTTGCCGCGCGGTCGCCAGAAGCGCAGCGGCGCATACAGCGGCCGGCCGCCCAGTTTGACCTGCCCGCTTTTCGGCGCTTCCAGCCCCAGCAAAATGCGCCCCAGGGTGCTTTTGCCGCTGCCGCTCTCGCCGATAATCCCCAGGCATTCCCCCGCCCGCACGTCGAACGACACGCCGTGCAGCACCGGCTGCCATGCGGCGGCGCCGTCCTGGGCGCGGTAGCCATGATGCACGTTGTCCACTTCAACCAATATGCTCACCGACTTTCTCCTGACTCACGTCTTCCGGCCCCTGGCGCGGCGGATTGACCAATATCTGATAACGCTGCTGCAACGCCTGGCGCGACGCCACCAGAAAGCGGGTATGCTGATGTTGAGGCTGGCGCAGCACCTGCCGTACATCGCCCTGCTCCACCGCCCGGCCCTGATGCATCACCAGCACCCGGTCGGCAATGCGGTTTACCACGCCGAAATCGTGGGAAATAAATATCATGGTGGTGCCCAGGCGTTCACGTATCGCGCGGAACTCCTCCATAATGTCGTACTGGGTTACCGAGTCGAGCGCGGTGGTGGGCTCATCGGCAATCAGCAGCTGCGGCTCCAGCGCCAGCGCAATGGCGATCATGATCCGCTGCAGCATGCCGCCGCTGATCTGGCTGGGGTATTTATCAAACAGCAGCGTCACGTCGCGCAGCCGGACGCGCCGCATCATCTCCAGCGCCATCGCGCGCGCGTCGCGCCGATTCAGCGGCAGATGCGCGCGGAAGGTCTCAACCATCTGACTGCCGAGGGTCTGCAAGGGATCGAAGGCGCTCATCGGATGCTGCAGGATCATACCGATGGTTTTACCCCGCAGACGGCGCATCGCTTCCGCGTCCTGCGCCAGCAGATCCGCGCCATCCAGCCAGGCCAGCCCCGAGCGGGTAAACTGTCCGCCCAGCAGCCCCATCAGCGCGCGGCAGGTCAGGCTTTTGCCGCTGCCGCTTTCGCCGACGATGCCCAGACAGGCGCGGCGCGGCAGGGTAAACGAAATATCATGCAGCAGATCGCGTCCCCCGGACGCCAGCCCGACCCGCAAATTTTCCACCCGTAATAGATCGCTCATCGGTGAGACTCCCTTGGGTCCAGCGCATCGCGCAGACAGTCGCCCAGCAGATTAAACGCCGCCACCACCACCAGAATCGCCAGCCCCGGCGCCAGCATTTGCGTCGGGTGGCTCATCATCACTTTCTGCGCTTCGCTCAGCATCGTGCCCCACTCGGCCGTCGGCGCCTGTACGCCCAGCCCGAGGAACGACAGCGCGGAAATATTCAGGATCACCCAGCCGGTATCCAGCGTCGCCAGCACCACGATCTCCGCCAGCGCATTCGGCAACAGGTGGCGCCGCAGAATAAACCCCAGCGGGGTGCCGCTGGCCCGCGAAAACAGGATATAGTTTTTCTGGCTGTGTTTGATCACGATCCCGCGGATCATGCGGGTATACCACGCCCACTTCACCAGAATATTGGCCAGGATCACGTTAAAGATCCCCACGCCGAGGATGCCGACGATCGCCAGGATCATGATCTGGCTGGGAAACGACAGCATAACATCGCAGCAGCGCATCATAATCTCATCCAGCCGCCCGCGAAAATAGCCGGATAAAAAACCGAACAGGCAGCCGATCGCGATGGTGATCGCCATGGTGAGCAGCGCCAGAAAAAGCGTGGTGCGCACGCCAAACATCAGGCGCGATAACACACAGCGTCCGAGATGATCGGAACCCAGCGGGAAACGCGCGCCGAAGTCGGCGTATTTGCGGGCGATATTGATTTTATTGGGATCGTTGGGCGCCAGCCACGGGGCGAAAATACCGATGGCCACCACCACCGCGAGCATCAACAGGCAGAGCAGCGCGACCTTATCGCGCAACAGTTTGTGCGAAAACAGCATACTATCCCTCTTGCCGCAGAGCGGGGTCCATCCAGCGCTGAATGATATCCACCAACAGATTGCAGATCACAAACAGCACGCCCATCATCAGGATATAAGCCTGAATCACCGGATAATCGCGGTTGAAAATAGCCGAAATGCATAACCGCCCCACCCCCGGCCAGGCAAAGATATTTTCGATAATCACCGTTCCGGCCAGCAGTTGCGGAATGCTCATCCCCAGCGCGGTAATACTGCTGTGCAGCGAGTTTTTCAGTACGTGGCGCAGGATGATGCTTTTTTCCGTCAGCCCGCGGGCCCGCGCGTAATACACATAGTACTGCTGCATATTTTCCAGCATATTGTTGCGGATCAGGCGGATATAAATCGCCACGTAAACCATGGACAGGGTGACGGCGGGCAGAATGATATGTGAAAAGGTGCCGCTGCCGCTGGTGGGCAGCAAATCCCATGACAGCGCAAACCACCAGATAAGCAGCAGCCCCAGCCAATAGCTGGGCATCGCCGTTCCCAGAAACACCAGCGTGCGCACCAGACGATCGAAAACGCTGTCTTTAAACACCGCGCTCAACACCCCCAGCGGCACGCTGACGCACAGGATAATGGCCAGCGCCAGCGCGGCCAACGCCAGCGTCGCCGGCAGACAGCGGGCGATCTCGTCCAGCACCAGACGGTTGTTGACGTAGGAATAGCCAAAATCCAGCCGCACGGCGTCATACAGCCAGTTGAGATAGCGCAGCAGGAAGGGGCGATCCAGCCCCAGCTGCAGGCGCATCTGCGCGATGGACTCCGGCGTCGGGATGATCTCATTCACCCGCAGGGCGACTTCCGCCGGGTCCGCCGGCACCAGATTCAACAGCAAAAAAGAGAGGAACGAGATCCCCAGCAAAATCGGCAACGTCAGCAGCAAACGGCGACAGAGATATCTTTTCACACGGCAACCTATACTTTCACTGGCTTGTCAGACCGCTTACCCGCCGGTTAATCGCGATACATGCGATCAAACGGGATCTCAAACTGCGACGGATTGAAATCCACGCCTTGCAGGCTCTTCACATACACCGCCCGGTTACGTTCATAGGTCAGCGGAATATAAACCGCTTCTTCATGCAAGGTGGTCAGCACATAGCGGTATAATTCCTGGCGCTCCTTTTCATCGGTGGTGACCAGCGCGTGCGCAATGCTGCCGTCGATCCGCTTTTTCTGCGCCAGCCCCTGCTGGGCCGCGTAGTCGCCGTAGACCGGCAGTTTCATGCCGGAGAGGAATGACTGCGGATCGTAAGGCGTGCCCCAGGAAATATTGAACACGATATCGAAGCTGCCGGCTTTCTGCCGGTCGCGATAAGCCTGTTCCTCTTCGCCATACAGCCTGAGCTCGATGCCCAGCTCGGCGAACTCGCTTTGCAGATACTCGGCGATGACTTTCTGCGAGGCGGTGTTGCTGTCGTAATAAATGCCGATGGATAACGGCTTGCCCTCTTTCTGGCGCCAGGCCCACCCGCTTTTCTGCCGCCAGCCCGCCGCATCCAGCAGCTTTTTAGCCTGCTCAAGGTCGTAGGCGTAGGGTTGCAGATCGATATTGCTGTACGGCACGTTTTTCGCCAGCAGGGTATCCGCCGGCACTTCGCTGCCGTTAAAAATCCCTTCGGCGATATCGACTTTATTCACCGCGTGCTGCAACGCCTGACGCACGCGCACATCTTTCAGGTTTTCCGACGTCGTATTAATCAACAGCATGCGGGTCGAAACCGGCTCGGATAGTTGCGTAGCGAATTTTTTATCTTTACCCAGCTGGGCGAACGCATCGGCATCGATCATGTTTTTACCGTAGATCAGCTCGATCTCCCCTTTCTGCAAGGCCAGCAAACGGGTTTGCGTATCGGGAATAACCTTCATCACCACTTTTTCCAGCTTCGGCTTTTCGCCCCAGTAGAGCGGATTGAGGGTGAATATCGCGTACTCGTCGGTTTTATGCTCGCTCAGCACGTAAGGGCCGGTGCCGATATAGCCGTTAACCCCCTGCTTCGTTCCCCCCTCTTTCATGGCGGCGGGTGAAATAAAGCGCATCGGCCGGGTAACCGCCAGCTCGATCAGGAAAGGGTAATAGGGCTCTTTCAACGTAAAGCGCAGGCGGCGTTCATCCAGCGCTTCCACCTTGTCGATGATGCGCACCATCTCCAGCCAGCCATGCCGTTCGCGGTTAGCCAGTATCGCATCAATGTTCTGTTTCGCCGTTTGGGCGTTGAACGCCGTCCCGTCGCTGAATTTCACATCTGAACGCAGTATAAAGGTATACACCTTGCCGTCCGCCGAGGTTTCCCATTTTTCGGCCAGCCAGGGCTCAATGCCCTGCGGCGTCACTTTCACCAGCGATTCATACAGCATGTTCTGCGCCCAGATCTCGCCGGAGTAGATATGCGGGTTGAGATCGCGGGTGTCGCGGAAATTGGCGAAGGTCAGGGATTGGGGCTGCTGAGCGCCAAGCGGCGCGGCGGCCAGGGAAGAGAGGCAGAGCAACAATGAGGTAAAGAGCCGGCGGGATTGGCGTTTTCCGCCATAAACAGCATCTTTCAATTCAGGCATAGTAATAATCCGTTTACCAAAAAAGCGCCGAAGCGCAAAAAAGTAATGTAAAACCGCCCGCTATTTTACCGGCGATCGCCCAAATAATACTCATTATCGTTTTTGAAATTATGACTTGGCGCAGAGAAATCGCCGGAATTGATGCCCGCCCGGGGGCCTGAGCGAACATAACGGATTAACGTAACCGCAACGCATATAGCCGCAGCGCAATACCGGGATCAGGCGGGTAATTGCGGCGACTACATTTCATTACGGCGTAAAATGGTATTACAATCGGGCCGAAACCGTTTCGATTTCCCAATGGCACGAAAAGCAAGAGCGAACACCATGACAACCGCAATCCCCGTCGACCTTTTGATGCGCCCGATCACCGCGCAAGACAACGCCGCCATCGCCCGCGTTATCCGCCGTGTTTCCGCCGAATTCGGTTTGACGGCCGACAAAGGCTACACGGTATCCGACCCCGACCTGGACCACCTGTTTGAGCTGTATAATCGGCCGGACAGCGCCTATTGGGTGATTGAGCACCTGGGGGAAGTCGTCGGCGGCGGAGGCATCGCGCCGTTGACGTCGGGCGATGAGGACGTGTGCGAATTACAGAAAATGTATTTTCTGCCGATTCTGCGCGGCAGAGGACTGGCCAGGCAGTTAGCCATACAGGCGCTGGATTTCGCCCGCCGGCGGGGTTTTCGCCGCTGCTATCTGGAAACCACCGGCCACCTGACCAGCGCCATCCGGCTGTATGAATCACTGGGGTTTGAACATATTCCCCATTCCATGGGCCATACCGGCCATACCGATTGCGAAGTGACCATGCTGAAAGTGCTGTAATCAGCGGCCGGCTTTGCGACCGCGCCGGGAGGGAAGCGCCGCCGCCGGCCGCGGGCGGTTTCACCCCCGCGGCGTTGCATAAGGCGGAACGCGGCGATTAATGACGTTTTCCGTCGTCATCTTCGTCGTAGAAATCCTCGTCGGTCCCTTCTTCGCCGTCGGGATCCTCAAAATAGGTGCCCCAGCCGTCATAGTTGACGCCATAACGCTCGGCCAGCGTCAAAAGCTGTTCCACCTGCGAGTCGATCAGCTCCGCATTCAACGCCACTTCGCTGATGGCGTCGCAGCACATCAGTAAAATCCCGTCTTCCACTTCAAGCTCTTCCGCATCCGTCACTTCGTAACCCAGTTTGAACGCTTCCACGGCGACCTTTTCCAGCACCTCGAACTTCTCGGCGGAGAAATGGTGCTCGATGGTATAGAGCGCATCCGGGTCGCTGCCGTCATCCAGCAGTTCTTCGATGATCAGGCGCGTCTCTTCACGTTGTTCTTCCAGCAATTCGCGGTTAGCCATGCCTCTATCCTCATTAATCGGCGTAATATTGCGCCATTCTCCCACAGCGTCGCGGCCGTCTCCACCATAAAGTTTGCCGCCGACACTTGAAATTGAATAATTACACATATAAAGTGAATTTTAATTCAACATCTAGCGTTGAGCCGCATGGAGATATGCCTCATGAACCCGTTTTACAAGCGTCATTTTTTAAGATTAATGGATTTTACGCCGGTAGAAATTACCGCGCTGTTAGCCCTGTCGGCGCAGCTGAAAGCCGATAAAAAAAGCGGCGCCGAAGTCCGCCGCCTGTCGGGCAAAAATATCGCACTCATCTTCGAAAAAGATTCGACCCGCACTCGTTGCTCTTTCGAAGTTGCTGCGTACGACCAGGGGGCGCAGGTGACCTACCTGGCGCCCAGCGGCAGTCAAATCGGGCATAAGGAATCCATCAAGGATACCGCGCGCGTTCTGGGCCGCATGTACGACGGCATCCAGTATCGCGGCTACGGTCAGCGGATCGTGGAAACGCTGGCGCAGTATGCCGGCGTTCCGGTGTGGAACGGGCTGACGGACGAATTCCACCCGACGCAGCTGCTGGCGGATTTACTGACCATGCAGGAGCATTCACCCGCCAGGGCGCTGTCCTCCATTAAGCTCGCCTATGTGGGCGACGCCCGCAACAATATGGGCAATACCATGCTGGAGGCGGCCGCCCTCACCGGGCTGGATTTGCGGCTGGTGGCGCCCGAAGCCTGCTGGCCGGAAGCGGGACTGGTGGCGGAATGCCAGGCGGCGGCCAAACGGACCGGCGGCAGCATTACGCTGACGGAGGATATCGCCGCGGGCGTGGCGGGGGTCGACTATATCTATAGCGACGTGTGGGTCTCCATGGGCGAACCCAAGGAGACCTGGCAAGAGCGCATTACGCTGCTGAAACCTTATCAGGTGAATATGGCGATGATCGCCGCCACCGGTAATCCCCAGGTGAAATTCCTGCACTGCCTGCCGGCGTTCCATGACGACCAGACCACGCTCGGCAGACAGATGGCCGAGCAGTACGGACTACAGGGCGGAATGGAAGTCACGGACGAGGTGTTCGAGTCCGCGCACAGCATCGTATTCGATCAGGCGGAAAACCGCATGCACACCATTAAAGCGGTGATGGTGGCGACGCTAAGCCAGGATTAGCGCGCCCCGGCCTCCTCCCCTTCGCCGGCTGTCTCTATACACAAATCCAAGGAACCTCTAGAGGCCATGTGTCTTCTGGTCTTGGGTTCATTCTTGGTTCTTTGTTTTTTGCTTTTCGTCGGCGTAAGAAATCACGCTGAGGTGGACGACCCCGCGAATGCGCCGCAGGGAAGCGGCGCAAGCCAGTGCCGCGTCGGACAAAAACGCGGGGAGCGTTTTTGAACAGCACTTGTGCTGGCCCGTTAGGGCGAGTCCCATGGATGGGACGAGTATTCCGCGTCACTGGCGGTTCGGGAAAGGGGGCGACCGCCGAAGGCATCGCGTCAGCGACGTGATTTCAGCCACAGCCTGGGTCCGGAGGGTGGTGGCGCTTGAACCACCCTGCGTCGGGCGCGTGCTGCGACATAGCAGAGAAATGACGGCCTTCTAGCGCACGAAATAACGCTGAACTCACATATAACGTTAACAGTATATGTGACTAAGAGACAGCCTTCGCCGGGAAGGAGAAAACAGTCAGCGCACCAGCGACGCGTCGATTTTCACCACCGCCTTGCGCACCGGCGCGGGCTCACCCACGGCGCACAGCGGCTTGTGTACTTCGCCGGGGAAAAAGACCACGAAGTCTCCCGGTTGTATCACCAGCTGTTTTTCCTGCTCGCCCGCCGGTAAAAAGGCGATATCTTTATCCGCCAGCCAGTCGACGTCCGCTTTACCCGCCGGCAGGTTGCTGAACGTCATCCCTTCCACGCCCGCCAGCACAATCTGAATATCCAGATATTTGCCGTGGTACTCGGCGCGGCGCTGTTCCAGCGCCTCGGTGCTGTCGTTGGAAATCAGCACGAAGGCGTTATCGCCGTCGATATCATGCCTGCCCAGCGGCGTATCCGCCGTAATGTTGCGCTTAACGTACTCGATGGCGTCGCGCAGTTTCGCGGGCAGATAAGGAACCAGTTCAAGATGGTGGATATTGCCAGTGATCATGATTATCCCCGTTTTAGAATGAAACCGTGTTTTATAAACCCTAATCGTACCCAAGGTTATACGCTGCAAACCCGTTGCCCGCCAGTGCGTTATCCTGAAAAGGTGAGCTGGATTTTATGAGAGCGTTGACAAAGCTATGGGTAACAGCGACTCCAAATCCGTCATTCCTGCGTAGGCAGGAATCTTCCTGACATCAACGCATTAGCTGAAAGCAGATCCCCGCCTGCGCGGGGATGACTATAGCGGAGTGGGTTCGTCAGCAGTCTGTGGATTTTATGCTGTTATTCTGCCGCCACTTAGCGCAGGGGCTACTCATTTCGCAATCGATTGCCATGAGTAAAAAATCATCTTTTCCGCTTGAATTAGCGTCATCGGCGCGTATAATTTCCGACAATTTGCCGGGAGGGAACATGCACTGCTGCATAACGAAAAAACCCGCTGACTATGCTGGTTATCAACCGCAACTGCCATCCGGCAGGCAGCCGGCGTTTTCCTTTCCGTTGCTTGACCGATCGTTGATGAAAAGCCCCTCGATGAGGGGCTTTTTTTTGCCTGTCGTTTATGGCGAACCAGACAACAGCGCCGTTTACCGGACCTAACCGTGGGGAGAAAAACAAAAATGGTCAATCCGCTTTATCAAAAACACGTCATTTCAATTAACGACCTCAGCCGAGAGGAGCTGGAGCTGGCATTGCGGGTGGCCGCCAGCCTGAAAGCCAACCCACAGCCGGAGCTGTTAAAGCACAAAGTGATTGCCAGCTGTTTTTTCGAGGCCTCGACGCGCACGCGCCTGTCCTTTGAAACCGCGATGCACCGGCTGGGGGCTTCGGTGGTGGGTTTTGCCGACAGCAGCAACACCTCGCTGGGCAAGAAAGGCGAAACGCTGGCCGACACCATCTCGGTTATCAGCCAGTATGTGGACGCCATCGTCATGCGCCACCCGCAGGAGGGGGCATCCCGCCTCGCCGCCGAATTTTCCTCCGGCGTGCCGGTGCTTAACGCCGGCGACGGCGCCAACCAGCACCCGTCGCAAACGCTGCTCGACCTGTTTACCATTCAGGAAACCCAGGGCCGCCTGAGCAATATCAATATCGCCATGGTGGGCGACCTGAAATACGGCCGTACCGTGCACTCGCTCACCCAGGCGCTGGCGAAATTCGACGGCAACCGCTTTTATTTTATCGCTCCGGATGCGCTGGCGATGCCGGACTATATCCTGACCATGCTGGAAGAAAAAAATATTCCCTACAGCCTGCACAACGGCATTGAGGAGGTCGTCTCCGACCTCGACATTCTGTATATGACGCGGGTGCAGAAAGAGCGGCTGGACCCGTCGGAATATATCAACATCAAATCGCAGTTCGTGCTGCGCGCCGCCGACCTGCACAGCGCGCGCGATAACCTGAAAGTGCTGCATCCGCTGCCGCGCATCGACGAAATCACCATCGATGTGGATAAAACCCCCTACGCTTACTATTTCCAGCAGGCGGGAAACGGCATTTACGCCCGTCAGGCTTTGCTGGCGCTGGTACTGAATCGAGAACTGGTTGCGTAAGAGAGAGGAATAGTCATGACTCACGATAATAAATTACAGGTAGAAGCCATCCGGCGCGGCACGGTTATCGATCATATTCCCGCCCAGGTGGGTTTTAAGCTGCTGACCCTGTTCAAGCTGACCGCCACGGACCAGCGCGTGACCATCGGGCTGAATCTGCCCTCCAACCAGCTCGGCCGCAAGGATCTGATCAAAATCGAGAATGTGTTCCTCACCGAGCAGCAGGCGAATCAGCTGGCGATGTATGCGCCGCAGGCCACCGTAAACCAGATTGACGACTACGACGTGGTGCGTAAGCTGGCGCCGACGCTGCCCGACCATATCGACGACGTATTAACCTGCCCCAACAGCAACTGCATCAGCCGCAGCGAGCCGGTGTCATCCTCGTTCAGCGTCAAACAGCGTGAAGGCGACGTGCATCTGAAATGCAAATACTGCGAAAAAGAGTTCGAGCGCCGCGCCGTTCTGCAGGATCGCTAGACAGGCTTTCTTTCATCGCCCCGCTTACGGCCATTGCCTGACGCGGGGCTTTTTTGAATAATGGCGTCGTCAGTATCCTTTTACCCCCAATCAGGAGATATCATGTCACGCTCTATCAGCACCGAACAGGCTCCGGCCGCCATCGGCCCTTACGTACAAGGCGTCGATCTCGGCAGCCTTATCTTCACCTCCGGCCAGATCCCGGTTGACCCGCAAACCGGTCTGGTCGCCGATGACATTACCGCCCAGACGCGCCAGTCGCTGAGTAATGTGCAAGCCATTGTGGAAGCCGCCGGTCTGAAGGTTTCCGATATTGTGAAAACCACGGTATTCGTTAAAGACCTGAACGATTTCACCACCCTCAATGCGGCCTATGAAGCCTTCTTTACCGAGCACAACGCCCCTTTCCCGGCGCGCTCCTGCGTGGAAGTGGCGCGCCTGCCCAAAGACGTGAAAATCGAGATTGAAGCGATCGCCGTACGCCGCTAAGTCCGGTTAGCGGTCATAAACCTCAATAGACGCGCCGTTCGGCTGCGTCTTTTTTATGGCGGGCTATCCTTGCCCGCCACCCTTACGGGCCGTCGCTGGAAGCGACGTTTAAAATTTCTCCCGGAAATTTTTTATGGCGGGCTATCCTTGCCCGCCACCCTTACGGGCCGTCGCTGGGAGCGACGTTTAAAATTTCTCCCGGAAATTTTTTATGGCACGCCATATCCCTGGCCGCCGTAAGCGACGATTTTTTATCCGCCGGCGAGCCGCCACGGTGCAGGCCCCAAGGCGTCGCCCCAATAGAGTGCGACATTTTGCGCCAAATGATGGCGCGGACGCTCTTTGTCAAAATGGCGCATTTTATGCATTGCACTATTATCGCTATTAAGCGTGATGCAGGGGATGACAATGATAAAAATGACGCTTCCGACACCGTCTTACTATGATGAGATGCTTTCCGTAGCAGGCGAACAGCGCCGGCACTACGACTCTTATTGGCAATGGCTGCAACAAACCGACCAGCAGGCGATCAGGCAGAAAAAGGAGCAGGCCGAGCTGCTGTTTCATCGCGTCGGCATCACTTTTAACGTCTATGGCGAAGAAGGCGGCACCGAGCGTTTAATTCCTTTCGACAGCGTGCCGCGCATTATTCCCGCCCATGAGTGGCGCCAGCTCGATCGCGGCATCCGCCAGCGGGTGCAGGCGCTGAACGCCTTTCTGTACGATATCTATCACCAGCAGCATATTCTTAGAGCCGGCATTATTCCCAGCGAACAAGTGCTGGCCAACGAGCAATATCAGCCCTGTATGCAGGGAGTGGATCTGCATAACAATATCTATGCCCATATCACCGGCATCGATATGGTGCGCAACAGCGACGGCCGCTATTACGTACTGGAAGACAACCTGCGCACCCCGTCCGGCGTGTCCTACATGCTGGAAAACCGCAAAATGATGATGCGGCTGTACCCGGACCTGTTCGCCAGCCAGCATATTGCGCCGGTCGAACGCTACCCCAGCTACCTGCTGCAAACGCTGCGCGAAAGCACCCCGGTCGACGACCCGACCGTGGTGGTGATGACGCCGGGACGGTTTAACAGCGCCTATTTTGAACACAGTTTTCTGGCGCAGCAGATGGGCGTGGAGCTGGTGGAAAGCGCCGATCTGTTCGTAAAAGCGGGCGCCGTGTATATGCGCACCACCGAAGGCCCCTGCCGGGTGGACGTTATTTACCGGCGCGTGGATGATGCCTTCCTCGATCCGCTGGCGTTCCGCGCCGACTCCATGCTCGGCGTTCCCGGCCTGCTGTCGGTGTACCGCGCCGGCGGCGTGGTGCTGGCCAACGCCATCGGCACCGGCGTGGCGGATGATAAGTCCATCTACCCTTACGTACCGGAGATGATCCGCTTCTACCTCTCCGAAGAGCCGATTCTGGGCAATATCCCCACCTGGCAGTGCCGCGATCCGCAGGCGCTCAGCTATGTCCTCGGCAATCTGGAGAACATGGTGGTGAAAGAGGTTCACGGCGCGGGGGGATACGGCATGCTGGTCGGCCCCAGGGCGACGCGCCAGCAGATTGAGGACTTCCGCCGGCGGCTGCAGGCCAATCCGCACAATTACATCGGCCAGGAGACGCTGGCGCTCTCCACCTGCCCCACCTTTGTGGAAGACGGACTGGCTCCCCGCCATATCGATCTGCGTCCGTTCGCGCTGGCGGGGGAAGAGATCCGTCTGATACCCGGCGGATTAACCCGCGTGGCGCTGACGGAAGGCTCGCTGGTGGTCAACTCGTCGCAGGGCGGCGGCACCAAAGATACCTGGGTCATGGAGGAGGAGGAATAATGTTAAGCCGCACAGCCAGTGAACTCTATTGGATGGCCCGCTATCTGGAACGGGCGGAAAGCCTGGCCCGGGTGCTGGACGTCACCTATAAATTATCCATGATGCCGCGCCACAGCCAGCAGCAGCGCGACCTGGCGCTGCCGCTGAATCTGACCTATACCCACGAGCTGTTCCAGCAGCGCTACGCCCGTTTCTCCATGAACAACCTGCTGAACTTTTTCGCGCTGGACAGCCAAAACCCCAGCAGCATCTACAACTGTATCGAAATGGCCTGGAACAACGCCCATGCCGTGCGCGGCAGCCTCTCTTCCGAAGTCTGGGAATGCATCAACACCACCCGTATCGATATCCGCAGCCTGCACGATCAGGGGGTGGATAAAATCGGCATCGACGCGTTCTTCGACTGGGTGAAAGAGCGCGCGCACCTGTTCCGCGGCGCGATGTTCGGCACTCTGCTGCGTAACGACGCCCAGTGCTTTATTCGCCTCGGCACCCTGATCGAACGCGCCTACGCCACCGCGCAGCTGCTCAGCCTGAAAGATCGGCAGTTGAATAGCGATCCCGATCCGGTGCGCGAATATTACCGGCTGGATACGCTGCTGCGGGCCGTCAGCGCGCGCGAAGCCTACCATAGCATCTATCGCCAGCCGATCAGCCGGGAAACCGTGACCGAATTACTGGTGCTGCGGGGGGATGTGCCGCGCTCGCTGCACGCCTGTATCGACGATCTGGTGCAACAGCTGGAAACCATCGGCAGCCAGCGGGCCAAGGTGCCTCACCGCCTGGCCCATCTGCTGCGCGTGGAGCTGCGCTTCAGCACCCTTGACGACATCCTGGCCAAGGGCCTGGAAGCCTACCTGAATGAATTCATCAGCAAGATCAATGAACTGGCCGACAGCATCCGTCATACCTATCTGGAGGCGCTATGAAACTGACCATCAACCACCTGACCCATTATCACTATGATGAGGAAGTGAAATTCAGCACCCAGTACCTGCGTCTGACCCCCAAAAACTCGGCCCGCCAGCAGATCAGGGAGTGGAAGCTGACGCTCCCCGCCGCGGCCGTCGCCACCACCGACGCCTACGGCAATGTGCTGCACGTGATGACCCTGGACGTTCCGCATCACGACATCACCATCCACGCTCAAGGCGTGGTGGAAATCGCCGATAACGCAGAACAGGCCTACGACGGCGGCGCAGCGGATGCCCTGTCGCCGCTTGTGTTCCTGCGCACCACGCCGCTGACGGAAGCGGATGGCAGCATCCGCGCCTTTGCGCAGCGCTATTACCGGCCGCAGGAGGCGGAAGAGAGCCTGAACACGCTGATGGCGGAATTACAGCTGAAAATGCCGTATACTCCCGGCGCCACGCAGGTTCAGGACACCGCGGCGCAGGCGTTCGCCATGGAGAAAGGGGTGTGTCAGGATCATACCCACGTCTTTCTGGCCTGCTGCCGCAGCCTGAATATTCCGGCCCGCTATGTCAGCGGTTACGTTTATAGTCAGGATACGCAGCATGTGGCCATGCACGCCTGGGCGGAAGTCTGGCTGCACGATCGCTGGCAGGGATTTGATATTACCAATAACACCCGTTTGCTCCATCAGCATCTGTGGCTGGCGGTGGGCATGGACTATCTGGACGCCTGCCCGGTGCGCGGCTCGCGGCTGGGCGGCGGATGTGAAGAGATGTTTTCCGAGGCTGAAGTACGTCTGTTCGAACGCCAACAGCAGATACAGCAGCAACAGTAGATTTTAACGAAAAGGTGCTTTATGACGTACTGTGTGGCCATGCGTCTGTCTGACGGTTTGGTATTTGCTTCGGATTCCCGCACCAATGCCGGCGTCGACCACATTTCAACGTTTAAAAAACTTCATGTCTTTCATGAAGATAACCAACGCGTGCTGGTGATCCAGTGCGCCGGGAATCTGGCCACCACCCAGAGTATCATCAGCCTGCTCTGCGCCCGCATCGAGGCGCAGGAAACGCCCAATCTGCTGCAAGCCGGCACCATGTACCACGCCGCCATGCTGCTGGGAGAAACGGTGCGTGAAGTGATCCACCGCGACAGCCAGGCTCAGCAGAGCGGTAGCAACACCAATTTCGGCTGCAATCTGCTATTGGGCGGTCAGATCGCCGGCGAGGCGCCCAGGCTGTTCCATATATATCCTGAAGGCAACTTTATCGAAGCCACCGAGGATACGCCCTATTTTCAGATCGGCGAAAGCAAGTACGGCAAACCGATTATCGATCGGGTGCTGAGCATGGATACGCCGCTGGAGCAGGCGATGTGCTGCGCGCTGATCTCCATTGACTCCACCCTGCGCAGCAACCTGTCGGTGGGGCTGCCGCTCGACGTGATGATCTACCGGGCGAACAGCTTCGACACCCGCGAACAGCAGCGTGTTACCGAAAATAACCCCTATTTCATCCAAATCCGCAAGGCGTGGTCGGAAGGGTTGCTGCATACCTTTCGCCAACTGCCGCCGTTTCCGGAGATAAAATAGTCATCAATAGGTTACTTACGCCTTGGCGGCGCTAACCTCCCGCAGCCAGCCGCAGCGCATCTCCGGCACGGCCATCAGCAGCCGCCGCGTATAGTCGTCCAGCGGCGGCGATAATGCCTCCGCCACCGGCCCCTGGCGGACGATCCGGCCGTGGCGCAGCACCGCCACGCTGTCCGCCACCTCGCGCACCACGTGAAGGTCGTGGGTGATAAACAGGTAAGCCACCCCGGTTTCCTGCTGGATCTGCCGCAATAGCGCCAGCACATCGCGCGCCACCAGCGGATCGAGCGCCGACGTCGGCTCGTCGCACACGATCAGCTCAGGCTCCGCCGCCAGCGCGCGGGCGATGCACACCCGCTGTTTCTGGCCGCCGGAAAGCGAGCCGGGATAGCGCTCGGCAAGCGCGGCGGGTAAGCCGACCCGCTGTAGCAAATCCCGCACCCGCGCGCCGCGTTGGGCGACGGGCAAATCCGTCAGGCAGGCTATCGCGCGTTCAATCTGCACCCCGACGGTCAAACGCGGATTCAGCGCCGTATCGGGATGCTGATGAATCATCTGCACCGCCTGAAAATGGCGGCGGGTACGCTGCGCCAGGCGCGGCGGCAGCGACTCGCCCTGCAAGACGACGTCGCCGTTCTCCGGCGCCAGCAGCCCGCACACCGCGCGGCCCAGCGTCGATTTCCCCGAGCCGGACTCGCCGATCACCGCCAGCGTCCGGCCGCGGGCCAGCTGCAGGGACACCGTTTCCAGCACCGGCTGCCGGCCATAGCTGGCGCTGACGCGCCGAATATCCAGCACGATGTCGTCCGACGGCGGCCGCGGCGCTTTAGGTTCCCCCCGCGCCAGCAGCAGCTGGCGGGTATAGTCTTGCGCCGGCTGGGCCAGAATCTGCGCGGTGGCGCCGATTTCCACCTGCCGCCCGCCGCGCAATACCATGATCCTGTCGCTAAGCTGCGCCACCACCGCCAGATCGTGGCTGATATAGAGCGCGGCGACGCCGGTCAGGCGAATAATGTCCGCTATCGCCTGCAATACGCCCAGCTGCGTGGTGACGTCCAGCGCGGTGGTCGGCTCGTCAAAAATGATCAGATCCGGCCCGGCGATAAGGGCCATGGCGATCATCGCCCGCTGGAGCTGGCCGCCCGACACCTGGTGCGGATAACGGCGGAAAAACGCCGCCGGGTCCGGCAGGGAGAGCCGGGCGAACAATTCCAGCGCCCGTTCGGTGGCCTGCCGGCGCGCTAGCGCCCGGTGGATCACCGCCGCCTCGATCACCTGTTCGCCGATGCGCCGCGCCGGATTAAACGCCGCGCTGGCGGACTGGGCCACGTACGCGATGCGCCGGCCGCGCACCTTGCGCAGTTGCCGCTCGGACAAGGCCGCCAGGTCGCTATCCGCAAACCAGATATGCCCTTGCCGAATGCGCATACCGTGGCGGCAATGGCCGAGAATGGCCTGCCCGATGGTGGATTTTCCGGCGCCGGACTCGCCAATCAGCCCCAGTACTTCCCCTTTGCGCAGGTTGAAGGAGATATCGTCCACCAGCGTCCGATCGCCGGCCGCCACCTGAAGATGCTCCACCCGCAATAAATCAGCCATGACGGCCTCCCCGCCAGCTACGCGCGTTGCGGCTGAGCAGCCAGTCCGCCACCAGGTTCAGCGATACCGCCAGCAGCGCAATCGCCGCCCCCGGCACCAGCGCCGCCCAGACGCCGAACAGAATGCCGTCCTTATTATCCCGCGCCAGACCGCCCCAGTCCGCCGTGGGCGGCTGGATCCCCATGCCAAGAAACGACAGCGCGGAGAGAAACAGCAGGATGAAAATAAAGCGCATGGCGAACTCCGCCACCAGCGTGGTGGCCGCGTTGGGCAGGATTTCGCGCCACAGGATCCAGCGCATGGACTCGCCGCGCATGCGGGCGACCTCGATAAACTCCTGCGCGGCGATATCCACCGCCAGCGAACGGGCCACGCGCAGCACCCGCGTGGCTTCAAGCACGCCGAGCACCACAACGATGATGGCGGTGTTTTTCGGCAGCAGCGCCAGCACCACCAGCGCCAGAATCAGTGTCGGGATCGCCATCAGCACGTCATTGACGCGGGAAATCAGCTGATCCGCCCAGCCGCCGCATACGCCGGCCAGAAACCCCAGCAGCGTGCCGAGTAAAAACGCCAGCAGCGCCGCCAGCGCCGTTACCGTCAGCGACGTGCGGGTTCCCCAGATCAGGCGGGAAAACAGATCCCGCCCCAGATTGTCCGTCCCCAGCAGCGCCTGTTCCGTCGGGCCGATCCAGGGACCGCCCACCACCTGATCGGCCGGATAGGGCGCAATCCAGGGCGCCAGCACCGCCAGCAGAATAAAAACGCCCAGCCCCAGCAGGCCGAGCAGCGCGGAAGGTTTTAGCGCGGGCATTCGGCTGGCTCCTTTTCTGTTTGCATATTGCACTCTATTCTTCGCCGGGCTGATTCCATTCGGGGATCAACGGGCATGGCGCAGACGGGGATTGGCGATCAGCGCCACCACGTCCGCCAGGAGATTCAACAAGATATAAATCGCCGCCAGCACCAGCGCGCAGCCCTGAATCACCGGCATATCGCGCTTACTGATGCTGTCGACCATATACTGCCCCAGTCCGGCATAGACGAAGACGTTTTCCACAATCACCACGCCGACCATCAGATAAGCCAGATTCAGCACGATCACGTTGATGATCGGCCCCCAGGCGTTCGGCAGGACATGGCGCAGCAGGATGGCGGAGGGCGCCAGGCCTTTCAGCAAGGCGGTATCGACATAGGCGGCGCTCTGGGCGTTAATCAGCGCCGCGCGGGTCATATTGCTCATATGCCCCAGCACCGCCAGCAGCAGGGTGACGCCAGGCAGGACTATCGCCGTCAGCCGGGATGACAGCGGCATGCCGGCGCTGACGTTGCTGTTGCTGGGCAACCACATCAGGGTGATGGAGAACACCAGGATAAGCAGATAGCCGGAGAAAAATTCCGGCAGCGCCACCGCCGTGCGGGTAAAGCTATTCAGCAGTTGATCCAGCCAGCCGCCCTGATAGCGCACGGAGATAAAGCCAATCAGCAGCGCCAGCGGCACGGCGATAGCCGCCGTCCACCCCGCCAGAAACAGCGAATTCTCCAGGCGGTAGGCCAGCACCGGGGCGATGCTCTGCCGGCTGGTAAAGCTCTGTCCGAAATCGCCCCGCACTATCCCGCCCAGCCAGGAAAAGTAGCGGGATAGCGCCGGCTGGTCCAATCCCAGCTGCGCATTGAGCGCGTGCACCGCTTCCGGCGTGGCGGACTGGCCCAGGATCGCCGCGGCCGGGTTGCCCGGCAGCAGTTGAATGCCGGCGAAGATCAGCACCGACACCACCGCGAGCATCGCCACGCCCGCCAGCAGCCGGCGGGCAATCATCAGCGCCAGCGGAGAGCGGGGGATTAAAAACCTTGGACTACCTGATATCACCGTCGCATCGCCCGTTTTCAACTCGCCAGCCATACTTTTTCGGCGGCGCGGTTACCGCTTAGCGGGAAGCCGGGGATGGCATGGAAACCTTTGACCTTATTGTTGCAGGCATCCAGCGTATCGGCATACAGCGGGATGATTTCGCTGCCTTTTTCCACCAGCATCACCTGAATATCGTGGTAAATCTGCCGGCGTTTATCCTCGTTCTGTTCACCGCGCGCCGCCTGCACCAGCTGATCAAACGCCGGCTCATGCCACAGCGATTCGTTCCACGGCGCCTTGCTGGTAAACACCAGGGACAATAGCGCATCCGCCGTCGGGCGCATCGACCAGTTGGAAGAGACGAACGGTTTCTTCATCCAGACGTTATCCCAGAAGGCATCGTCCGGCACGCGCTCCACCGTCAGCGGAATGCCGGCGCGCTGCGCGGAAGCCTGATAGAGCTGGCCGGCATCCACCGCGCCGGGAAAACCGGCATCCGCGACCGACAGCACCAGCGGACCTTTGAAGCCCGCTTTTTTCCAGTGAAACTGGGCTTTTTCCGGATCGTAAGGACGCTGCGGAATATCTTTGGCGAAATAGCGGTTCGACGGAAAAATCGGGTTGTCGTTGGCGACGCTGGCGTAGCCGCCCAGCACGGTATCGACGATTTGCTGGCGATCGATGGCGTATTTCAGCGCCAGACGGCCGTCCAGCGAATCGAACGGCGCCACGTTGCCCAGGCCGGGGAAGGTGAAAATAAAGCCGTCGCGCGTACGCAACAGTTGCAGGTTGGGCATCCTTTCGATGCGGCTGACAACGCGCGGATTGACGCGGTTGATAATGTGCGCCGAGCCGCTCACCAGCGCCGCCACGCGGGCGGTGGAGTCGTTCATCGCCAGCGTTTCCACCGAATCCACGTGGCCGCGTTCGCTGTTCCAGTGATTCGGGTTGCGCTTAACCAGCGTGCGCACGCCCGGCTGGAAGCTCTCCAGAATAAAGGCCCCGGTGCCGATGCCTTTATCAAAGGATTCATTTTCCGCGGTAATGGCGAAGTGAACGTCGCTCAGCAGCGAGATAAATTCCACGTTCGGTTCGCTCAGGCGAATGGTGACCTCATGGGCGCCGGTCGCTTCCAGCGAGGTGACCGGGTCCAGATAGCCTTTTACCGATGAGCTGGACTGCTCGCCGCGGTGGTGATTGAGGGAGTAGACCACGTCTTTCGCCGTCAGCGTGCGCCCATCGTGGAACTGCACCCCGGAGCGGATATTCAGGATCCAGGTGCGGCCGCCTTCAGCGCTGGACCAGGACTCCGCCAGCGACGGGATCAGTTCGCCCTTTTCGTCAACTTCGACCAGGTTGTTAAACAGCTGGGAGCCGACGAAATACATATAGGTTTCAAACCAGAAAGCGGGGTCGAGACGGTCGGTGCTGGAGGCGTTGTCCACCCCGATAATCAGATGCCCGCCTTTCCGCGGGACGTCGTTGCCTTCCGCTCCCCACGCATAGCCCAGAGGCCAGCCGGCGGTCGCGGCGACGGCGGAGACAGCGCAGGCGCCCTTGATAAAATGACGACGATTCATGTATTTATTCCTTTCGTTATCCCACCGTTGCCGATGGCTTTTTTCTTCTTCGCTGCGGTAAATCCATTCAAGATTTATGCCTGCAACAGTAGCGTGCGCCCGCCCTATTCCGCCGTCCGGCATCGAACCCGCTACGCCCTGCGTATAGCCCGTTGCGCGAACTGAAAAACGGTGCGCTCACCTTAGTGAAAAAACGTTTGGATGTCTAGATGCCTTTATAGCCAAAACGTCGCCGCAGGGCGCGATACCGCGCCCGCCAGGGCTTAGCAAATTCCCGGCATTTTATTGTTGTTTTTTGTACAAGAGTGAATTATCTACGACACTCGATTTTCTTTGCTCTACGTCAAAAAAATGGTGATACGCAGGCGCAAAATTCAATATATAGTGTCTATCATATAAAGTATGAACTATATATAGTGCTTATCCACAATATCATCCACAGCCCCCGCAGCCCTTGCGCGCCGCGGTTTTCCCCTGTGGATAACATTGACTGAGGAAAAAAACGTGAAACCAGTAGTGATTAAACGGGACGGCTGCCAGGTACCTTTTGATGAAGTTCGCATCAAAGAAGCCGTCGAGCGAGCGGCGCAGGCCGCCGGCATCGACGACGCGGACTACTGTGCAACCGTAGCCTGTGCGGTCGCTCAACAAATGCAGGATAAGCGACGCGTAGACATTCGCGACATCCAGAATGCGGTCGAAAACCTGTTGATGTCCGGCAAATACAAACAATTGGCGCGTACCTATATTGAATATCGCCACGATCGCGACGTCGCGCGCGAGCGTCACGGCCGGCTGAACCAGGAGATCCGCGGGCTGGTGGAACAGAGCAATATGGCCTTGCTGAACGAAAACGCCAACAAAGACAGCAAAGTCATTCCCACCCAGCGCGACCTGCTGGCGGGGATCGTCGCCAAGCACTATGCCAAACAGTACATTCTGCCGCGCGACGTGGTGCTTGCCCATGAGCGCGGCGAGATTCACTATCACGATCTCGATTACTCCCCCTTCTTCCCGATGTTCAACTGCATGCTTATCGATCTGGGCGGCATGCTGACCAAGGGATTTAAAATGGGGAACGCGGAAATCGAGCCGCCGAAATCGATTTCCACCGCCACGGCGGTCACCGCGCAGATTATCGCCCAGGTCGCCAGCCATATTTACGGCGGCACCACCATTAACCGTATTGATGAAATTCTGGCGCCGTTCGTCGCCGCCAGCCATAAAAAACATCAGGCCGTGGCGCGGGAGTGGAACATTCCCGATGCGGAAGGCTATGCCCTCACCCGGACGCAAAAAGAGTGCTACGACGCCTTCCAGTCGCTGGAATATGAGGTGAATACGCTGCATACCGCCAACGGCCAGACGCCGTTCGTCACCTTTGGCTTCGGGCTGGGCACCAGTTGGGAATCCCGGCTGATCCAGGAGTCCATTCTGCGCAACCGCATCGCCGGGCTGGGTAAAAACCATAAAACGGCGGTGTTCCCCAAACTGGTGTTCGCCATTCGCGACGGGCTGAACCACAAGCCTGCCGATGCGAATTACGACATCAAGCAGCTGGCGCTGGAATGCGCCAGCAAGCGCATGTATCCCGATATCCTGAATTACGATCAGGTGGTCAAGGTTACCGGCTCCTTTAAAACGCCGATGGGCTGCCGCAGTTTCCTCGGCGTCTACGAAGAGGACGGCGAACAAATCCACGACGGCCGCAATAACCTGGGGGTGATCAGCCTGAACCTGCCGCGTATCGCGCTGGAAGCCGAGGGCGACGAGGCCCGCTTCTGGACGCTGCTCGACCAGCGCCTGGCGTTGTCGAAAAAGGCGCTGATGACGCGTATCGCCCGGCTGGAAAACGTGAAGGCCCGCGTGGCGCCGATTCTCTATATGGAAGGCGCCTGCGGCGTGCGCTTAAAAGCGGACGACAGCATTGCGGATATCTTCAAGAACGGCCGCGCCTCTATTTCGCTGGGCTACATCGGGCTGCATGAGACCATTAACGCGCTGTTCGGCAATGAGGTTCACGTCTTCGATAGTGCGCAGCTGCGTGAAAAAGCCGTCGCCATCGTCGCCCGTCTGAAAGCCGCCACCGAGCAGTGGAAAAAAGAAACCGGCTACGGCTTCAGCCTGTACAGTACGCCGAGCGAAAACCTGTGCGACCGCTTCTGCCGGCTGGATACCGCCGAGTTCGGCATTATTCCGGGCGTAACGGATAAAGGCTACTACACCAACAGCTTCCATCTGGACGTGGAGAAGAAGGTCAATCCGTACCAGAAAATCGATTTTGAAGCCCCCTACCCGCCGCTGGCCAACGGGGGATTCATCTGCTACGGCGAATACCCGAACCTGCAACATAATCTGAAAGCGCTGGAAGACGTGTGGGACTACAGCTACCGCCACGTCCCTTATTACGGCACCAACACGCCGATCGACGAGTGCTACGAATGCGGCTTCACCGGTGAATTCGAGTGTACCAGCAAGGGCTTCACCTGTCCGAAATGCGGCAATCACGACTCGGCCCGCGTCTCCGTCACCCGTCGGGTGTGCGGCTATCTCGGCAGCCCGGATGCCCGGCCGTTCAACGCCGGCAAACAGGAAGAGGTTAAACGGCGCATCAAGCACCTGGGCAACGGGCAGTTGGGTTAACCGCGCCGGGCCGCGCCAAAACGCGGCTTTACCCCTTATCAAACGGCCTTTACGCAGATGAATTACCACCAGTATTACCCCGTTGACGTGGTCAACGGCCCCGGAACGCGCTGCACCCTGTTTGTTTCCGGGTGCGTGCATCAATGCCCCGGCTGCTACAACAAAAGCACCTGGCGGCTTAATTCCGGCCAGCCGTTTACGGCGCAACTGGAGGATCGAATCATCGCCGACCTCCAGGACAGCGAGATCCCGCGGCAGGGCCTCACCCTGTCCGGCGGCGATCCGCTCCATCCGCAGAACGTGCCCGACGTTCTGCGCCTGGTAAAACGGGTGCGCGCGCAGTGTCCCGGCAAGGATATCTGGCTGTGGACGGGCTATGTGCTGGCGGAACTGACCGAGGAACAGCGGCAGGTGGCGTCCCTGATCAACGTGCTGGTGGACGGTAAATTCGTTGAGGATCTCAAAGATCCGGCGTTAATCTGGCGCGGCAGCAGCAATCAGGTTATCCACTACCTGCGCTGATAGCCGCACCGCGGCTACAAAGCCGTTGTCTGCCCGGCCAGCGTACGCAGCTGGTCGGACTCCAACACCGCCACCTTCGCTTTCGGCTGCGGCGAAAACGCCTGATTCAATAAGGCCTGCGCCACGGTTTTCCCCTCTATCGCCCGCCATTTCGCCGGAAAAAAGCGAAAGAGCGCCGCGAGCAGGCTCTCCAGAGGACGATGGTTTTCCCTCTCCCCCACAAGCAGCGAGGGGCGGGCCAGGGTCAGATGTTGCCATCCCTGCTGGCGCAGGGACTTCTCGGCCGCGCCTTTGACTCGCGAATAAAAGAAGGGCGACGTCGCATTGGCGTTGAGCGCACTGACCACCAGCAGATGTTTCGCCCCCAATGCCAGCGCGGTTTTCGCCCCCTCCACCACCAGCGTGTAATCCACATAGCGGAACGCCTGTTTACTCCCCGCGGCCTTCAGCGTCGATCCCAGACAGCAAAAGGCGATATCGATGGGGGAAGTCAGTTGAGAAAGCGCCGCGGCAAGATCGGCGTTGTGGGGATTCACCACTTTTTCGGCAGAAGGCAACGGCTTACGGGTGGGCGCGTAAATCGTTTCAACCCGGTGATTGGCCTTTAAAAGCTGCAACAGTTCATTGCCTACCAGTCCCGTCGCCCCTAATAGCAATACCCGGCTCATATATTCTCCTGTGGTTATCTATGTTTTTACTATCATGGCGTCATGCCCGGTGCGTTGCCAATAGCGTTTCTTCCCAAAACCCAGCGCGTTGTCCGTCATTTTCAGTTCGGTCAGCCGCAAGCGCCACACCGGCGCCGCGGAGGCCCTGGCGACCGGGAAACGCGCGTTGTACCGCTCCCGCGCCTGCCGCTCGTCCTCCCCTTGCAATAACTCGGCCTGCGCGCGGAACTGCACCCCTTTAATCAGCAAAACGCTTTTCGGCTGGCCGCTGACCGCCCCGGCGACCCGCGGCTGCCGCGACATCAGCTCGCCATGACGAGTGTGCGGCTCGGTCATCAGATAAAAAGCCACCTGTTGTTCGTCATAAGTGTAGAAGCAACTGGCGCACCATAAATCCGAATTATCGCCCACGCACAGCGTCAGTACGTGCAGCTTCTTCAGATAACGGGAGATGGCGTTAAGGTCGTTTTCTGTTTCCACCTGTCCTCCTGCCATAAGTTGGCATCTCAGTTAACCTTCTGGACATAGGTATCCTGCGGCGCCAGTAAACGCCCTTCGGCGGAGCGGGGCGCCATCGCCGGCAGGGGATTGTCGGTTTGCCGCTCCAGCAGCCGGGAGTGCGCTTCACCCGGTTCAAACAGATGCCGCTCTCCCCACTGGCGCAGCACCACCACCAGCGGGAAAAGCTGAGCGCCTTTGGAGGTCAGCACATATTCCTGATAGGCCGAGCCGTCGGACGCCGGCCGCACCGCCAGAATATCCTCTTCCACCAGACGGCGCAGACGATCGGTAAGAATATTGCGCGCCACCCCCAGACTACGCTGAAAATCGCCGAAACGCCGACGATCGTCGAACGCATCGCGAATAATCAGCAACGACCACCGATCGCCGATAACATCCAGCGCACGCGCCACCGGGCACGCATCCTCTTTCATACTTTTGCGTTTCACCATCGGTCTCTTATCCCGTTTCCGTCTTATCAGACCCTGCGCCAGCCGGCTGATTTTTCACTGGCGCCATAATTCTGGTTGCATTTTAAAACCCCTATCATTAGGCTGCAACCAGTTGCATTTTGAAACTCATTGCGCGGAGTTGTATCATGACCACGGAAAACCGTATCGCCGTCTCAACCCTACCCGCCCCCATGCCGCGGCTGATGGTTCTTTTGCTGGCCGCCGCCTGCGGGCTAAGCGTGGCGAACGTCTATTATGCGCAGCCGTTGTTAGACGCGCTGTCGGCGGATTTCGGCATCGGCACCGCGGCGATCGGCGGCGTCATGACCGCCACCCAGGTCGGCTGCGCGCTGGCGTTGCTGCTGCTGGTGCCGTTGGGCGATCTCGTTAACCGGCGTCATTTAATGTTAGCCCAGCTCGGCGCCCTGACGGCGGCGCTGATCGCGGTGGCACTGGCGACCACGCCGCTTTATTTACTGGCCGGCATGTTGGCCGTAGGAATGCTGGGCACCGCAATGACGCAGGGGCTGATCGCCTATGCCGCGACCGCGGCGGCACCACAGGAGCGCGGGCGCGTTGTCGGCGCGGCGCAGGGCGGCGTGGTGATCGGGCTGCTGCTGGCGCGCGTTATGGCGGGCATTATCGCCGACTTGGCGGGCTGGCGCGGCGTTTATCTCTTTTCCGCCCTGCTGATGCTATTGCTGGCCGTCGCGCTGTGGCGCGCGCTGCCGCATCAGGCCCGGCCGGCGCGGCGCTCATCCTATCCGGCGATGCTGTTCTCTATGCTGGCGTTGCTGCGCGAGGAGCGCACGTTGCAGATACGCGGCGTCATCGCTTTACTGATGTTCGCCGCCCTGAACATCTTCTGGAGCGCGCTGGTATTGCCGCTAAGCGCCGCGCCTTATTATCTTTCCCACACCGCGATCGGCGCCTTTGGGTTAGTGGGCGTGCTCGGCGCCCTGGCCGCCGTCAAGGCGGGCGACTGGGCGGACAAAGGGCGGGGGCAATGGGTCAGCGGAGGCGCCCTGTTATTGCTGCTGGCGGCGTGGCTGCCGCTGGGGCTGACCCCCTATTCGCTGTATGCGTTGACCGTCGGCATTATCGCGCTGGATCTCGGCGCGCAGGCGATTCACGTCGCCAACCAAAACATGATTTTCAACACCCGCCCGGATGCCCATAGCCGGCTGGTAGGGTGTTATATGCTGTTTTACAGCGTCGGCAGCGGACTGGGCGCGATGGCGGCGACCATGGTTTATGCCTCCGCCGGCTGGACGGGCGTCTGCCTGCTCGGAGGCGCCGTCAGCCTGTCGGCGTTGGTTTTCTGGGGCATCACCCTGGGCAGGATGCCGGTTTCCGCGCCGTCGCGATCTTAACGCGGTTTTTTACCCCGCTTAGCCGGCTTTTGAGCGGAATGCTTAGCGGCTGCGCTATTTTTACCGCCCGGCGCCGTTTTTTTAGCGGCGGATTTATCGACGGCGGCCGGCGCGGTAAAGCGGGTCAGCGCGGGGCGGCCGGCGCCCTTTGTTCCTGCTTCCGCACGTTCTCCCGGCGCGGCGGCGGGGATCAGGCAGCCGGGCCGGTTGCCGATCAGCCGCTTCATCCCCATGGCGCTCAGCGCGTCGCGGATCAGCGGCCAGTTCGCCGGATCGTGATAGCGCAGCAGCGCCTTATGCAGCCGGCGCTGGCGCTCGCCGCGCGGCACCACCACGTCCTCGCTCTTGTAATCCACCTTGCCGAGCGGATTCTTGCCGCTGTAATACATGGTGGTGGCGTTCGCCAGCGGGGAAGGATAAAAGTTTTGCACCTGATCCAGGCGGAAACGGTTCTCTTTCAGCCACAGCGCCAGATTGACCATATCCTCATCCCGGGTGCCCGGATGCGCGGCGATAAAATAGGGGATCAGATACTGCTGCTTTCCCGCCTGTTGCGAATAATCGTCAAAAAGCTGCTTAAAACGATGATAGCTGCCCATTCCCGGTTTCATCATTTTCGACAGCGGCCCGGCTTCGGTGTGTTCCGGGGCGATCTTCAGATATCCCCCGACGTGATGCTCGGCCAGCTCCTTGATATAGCGCGGATCTTCCACCGCCAGATCGTAACGGACGCCGGAGGCGATAAGGATTTTCTTGATCCCTTTCAGACTGCGGGTGCGCCGGTAAAGTTTAATGGTCGGCTCATGGTTGGTATCCATATGCGGACAGATTGCCGGATAAACGCAGGAAGCCCGCCGGCAGCTCTGCTCGGCGCGCGGCGACTGGCAGCGCAGCATATACATATTCGCCGTCGGGCCGCCCAGGTCGGAGATCACGCCGGTAAACCCCGGCACGTTATCGCGGATCTCCTCAATCTCTTTGACGATCGACGCTTCCGATCGGCTCTGGATAATCCGCCCCTCATGCTCGGTGATCGAACAGAAGGAACAGCCGCCGTAACAGCCGCGCATAATATTGATCGAAAAGCGGATCATATCGTAGGCCGCAATCACCGCCTTACCGTAGGAAGGATGCGGAACGCGCTGAAACGGCAGCGCGAACACCGCGTCCATCTCCTCGGTAGAGAGCGGGATCGCCGGCGGATTAATCCACACGTAACGGTCGCCGTGCTTTTGCATCAGCGCCCTGGCGCAGCCGGGATTGGTTTCATGATGTAATATCCGCGACGCATGGGCGTACATCACCTTATCGCCTTTCACTTTTTCAAATGACGGCAACAGCACGTAGGTTTTTTCCCACGGCTTGGGTTTCGGCGCCCGCACGGTAATCGGCCGAGCCGCCTCCGCCGCGGGAACCTCCCCCTCTGAGCAGGGCAAATCCTCGCCGTAGGGATTGATAATCGGTTCGATGCGGCCGGGTTTATCAAGCCGGGTGGAGTCAACCCCCGTCCAGCCGACCAGCGCCGTTTTACGCATCACCGCGGTATTGCGCACATCGTGGATAGCGCTTATCGGCTCACCCGCCGCCAGCCGGTGCGCCACCTCCGCCAGCGGCCGCTCGCCGTTGCCGTAGATCAGCATGTCCGCCTTGGCGTCCACCAGCACCGAGCGCCGCACGGTATCGGACCAGTAATCATAGTGGGCGATGCGCCGCAGGCTGGCCTCGATGCCGCCGAGGATCACCGGAATATCGTTATAGGCTTCCTTACAGCGCTGGCTATACGCCAGCGTCGCGCGGTCCGGCCTTTTCCCGCCGATATTGCCGGGGGTATAGGCGTCGTCATGACGTAATTTGCGGTCCGCGGTATAGCGGTTGATCATCGAATCCATATTCCCGGCGGTGACGCCGAAAAACAGATTGGGCTTGCCGAGACGCATAAAATCGTTTTTCGACGTCCAGTCAGGCTGCGCGATAATACCGACGCGAAACCCCTGCGCTTCCAGCAGCCGCCCGACGATCGCCATGCCGAAGCTCGGATGATCGACATAGGCGTCGCCGGTCACCACGATCACATCGCAGCTATCCCACCCCAGTTGCTCCATCTCCCGGCGCGACATGGGAAAAAACGGCGCGGTGCCGTAACACTCGGCCCAATAACGCGGGTACGAGAACAGGGTTCGTTCGGGCTGGATCAGGCTGGTCGGCATAGAGGTTCTTCGTTGTCGGGAAATACCCCGGATAACGTTTGCTGGCCGCATAACCGGGAAATGGGTGCGGAATTATACGCGGACCGCAATAACGCCGCTGGCCGGAATCACTCCGGCATGCGGCGGATCAAGCTTTTTCGCCGGAAACCGCGTTTAAAAACGGGGAGTCGTTTATTCCGCCAGGGGCGGTCTTTGCTAAAGTTCGACCGTAATAAGAAGCGTAAAATATATTTTATGTGATATAGGCTTCATATCAATAATGAATGTTCGATTCACCTCACAGAAAAATAATAAAAATGCTCGGCAGTATTACCGTGATTTTATTTATTACCAGTCTAATAATTTTTCTCGGTATTACTTAAAACAAGAAGATAGTTATGCCTATTATCGAGACCATCGAATCGCAAGATTTGAACAACGCCATCACGCGTATCCTGCAGAGGATTTCGTGCGAACCTGCCCAGCGGATGGTGCTCTATAAAATGCTGTCACTTTGCGAAACCGCTCGCTCGGCCGTCGAGATCGAGCAGGCATTGCTTTCCTATCCCGAAATGAAAGTGGTGCTGCAGCCGCCGTCGGTGCTACTGGCATGGCTGGCACAGGCGGGTGGCGTTGAACAGCTTGCGGGGGAGGATTCGGCGCCGCGATGGCGTACCACTCCGGCTGGCAGGCATGTGGTTCGGCGCGAGCACCCCACAGCACGACTGACCCGCCTGCTGGCTCAGGAACCGGTTTACCGTCCCCTCTATCTGCAGGTTCTGCAAGCCTGTGTGGTCCCAAAAACCAAATCCGGGATCGATGCAATGCTGCGGGATAATCCGCTGTTTGAGCATCCCAAAGTATATGCCAGTTATTTTATCGAGGCGCTGGAACAGGCGGGGGGACTGGAGTGGAACGATGGATGGCAGACCACCCGCAGCGGAATAAAAGTAATCGACGAAAATAATTATCCTGACTGATATCTAACCTATTTCCGATTTCTGTTTTTGGTATAGGAAACATCCACTATAAAAATAACAGAGAGAAGCATATGGAACAGTCGGTACTCAGTAGAAGAGATTTTTTCAAGGCAACGGCCATAACCGGCGTTGCCGGAGTGCTCGGGGGTTCACTGTGTGATGGACTGATCCCGCGTGTAACCGCGGCGACTCAGCCTGAGGCGGAAACGCCGGTCACGACGAAAATCGTCAAGACGAACTGCAGAGCCTGTATTCATAATTGCGGCGTGCTGGCCCATGTCAGAAACGGCCGGGTGATCAAGCTGGAAGGTAATCCAGAATATCCCATGTCCAAGGGCGCTATATGCGCCAAAGGTCTTGCGGGCATAGCGGCCCTTTACCATCCCAATCGTAATAAATATCCGATGCTGCGCGTAGGGGCGCGCGGGGAAAATAAATGGAAGCGCATCACCTGGCCCGAGGCAATTGACACTATTGCCAAAAAACTGATGGAAACCCGAGAGAAATATGGCGCGGAAACCGTTTTCGGTTCTACCGGCGGCGGCGGCAATCCCGAGTTTTTCAGCCTTCAACGGTTTTGCAACGCATTCAATACGCCGAACTGGTTTGAACCGGGCTGCGCCCAGTGCTACCTGCCGCGAACACTCGCTTTTGGACTGATGTATGGTGGTCCAGATACCAGTATTGCCGATTCGAAAAGTCTGGAGATTTACAACCCCGATACCGAAATGAAGACGCTGGTGATGTGGGCGACCAATGCCTCCTATAACAGCCCGGCGGGAGGAGGACGTGCGGTGAATGAGCTGCGCGCCAAAGGGGTGCGTACCCTGGTCATCGACCCACGATTCACCCCTGATGCCGCCAAAGCCGATATCTGGCTGCCGATCCGGCCGGGTACCGACGTGGCGCTGATGCTGGCCTGGATCCGATATATTTTGGCCCACCAGCGTTATGATGAGGAATTTATCACCCGCTGGACCAACCTGCCGTTCCTGGTAAATACCCGGACCCGGATGCTGCTGCGAGCCAGGGATCTGACGCCAGACGGCGAGCCTGACGTCTATGTAGTCTGGGATGGCAAAAGCAATTCCGCCCGGCCGCTTCCTTACCCCTGGGACGATAAACTGGAGCCGGTGCTGGATGGCGAATTTACCGTCAATGGCGAGGTGTGTAAAACCGGCTTCCGCCTGCTGAAGGAAAGGGTGGAACCCTATAGTCTGGATAAAGCGGCTGAAATTTGCTGGCTTGACGTGGAGAAAATCACCAAAGCGATCGAACTTTATCTACAGGGACCCGGCGGCATTTCGCTTGGTGTGGCGACCGATCAAAATGAAAATTCGGTACAGGCCGCCATGGGGGCGGTATTACTCAATTCGTTGATGGGGAATGTGGAGAAACCGGGTGCGCTGATGCAACGTTTCCCTTCGAGCGGCGTCGCCCCTTTCGATACCTATATCGTGCCGACGGCCAAGAAGCTGCTTTCGGAAGAGCAGTTGAATAAACGGCTGGGCGGTATTGAATATAAAGGGCTGCTACAGTGGTGGGCCGCGCATCCCTCAAGCGTGCAGGACGCCATTCTGACCGGCAAGCCTTATCGGCCGCGGGTGTGGCTCGAACGTTCCGGCAACAAGCTGGCCATGCAGGGCAATGCCTCATCCTGGCTGCCGGCGATTGAGCAGATGGATTTCATCGTCCATATGTATATATATCCCACCTCGTTCTCGGCTTATGCCGATATTTTGCTGCCCGCCGCAGAGTGGCTGGAAACGGATATGCTGGTGGAGTCGCTCAATACCGTGTTTGCCAGACAAGCCGTCACCCATATTTGGGAAACGGAGAATGAGACGCTGTTCTGGGCCAAACTGGCCAAACGCTGTGCGCAACTGGGGCATGAGAATTGCCAGAAGGCATTCGATGCCGAATTTATGGGCGAGGATTTACCCTATTGGGAGACGATGGAGGAACTGCTGGATGCCCGGCTGGCTCCCCTGAATATTTCCTGGAAGGAGTTCATTGGCAAAGTCCCTTACGAATTCCTGCCCTATCAGCAGTGGTTACGTTATTTCGTTTACCGGCAAATTGATCCCCATACCGGCCAGCCCACTGGGTTTGACACGCCCTCAAGGAAACTTGAACTCTACGGCGAGGTTTTCATCACCCTCGGGCGAACCGGTGAGCCTTACACCACCTATAAATTACCTCCGGCATCAAAAGACTACGATCCGCTGCCGTATTACGTTGAGCCTGCCGAAAGTCCCAACCAGGAGATTGCGAAAAAATACCCGTTGGTGATGACCAACGGACGCCTGCCGATTTTCCATCACGGCACGTTAAGAAATTCGCCGTTTATCCGGGAAATTTATCCGGTAGCTGAAATCTGGATTAATCCGGTCACGGCGGGCGAGCGAGGCGTGGCGCAGGGAGACTGGGTGTGGATCGAATCACTGCGCGGCAAAATCAGGGCCAAAGCCCGCGTCACCGAAGGGATCCCGCCGCGGGTGGTTTATATGGAACGGTTCTGGAATCCCGAAACGCTCAATACGCCCACGCAGGGCTGGCGCGAAATGAACGTCAACATGCTCACCAAAAACGATGCCCCTTTCAACGATGTCGTCGGTACGTACACGCTGCGGGGATTTCAGGTCAACGTGTCGAAAGCGGATGGCCCGCCCGCCGGTATCTGGCAGAAGCCGGAAGACTTTACGCCCTGGCTACCGCAACCGTCCGATCCGACGAAATCAGTGGAGTTCTAGCTATGGTACAAAAAACATTGGTTATCGATCTGGATCGCTGCATTGGCTGCTATGCCTGCGAGGTCGCCTGCAAGCTGGAGAACGGCGTCGCGCTGGGCGTGTTTTACAATAAGGTTCTGACCGTGGGACCCAGCGGCACGTTTCCGGATCTGGAACAATACTTCCTGCCCACCGTCTGTCAGGGATGTACGGACCCGCCCTGCGTGAAAGTGTGCCCTACCGGGGCGTCGTACAAGACCGACGATGGGCATGTCCTGATCGACAAGGAAACCTGCATCGGCTGCCGGTATTGCATGATGGCCTGTCCGTATGGGGCGCGCTCTTATAATGAGGAGACCCATACGGTGGAAAAATGCACGCTTTGCAACCATCTGGAAGCCGTCGGTGAACAGCCCGCGTGCGTAAAAGCCTGCTGCGGCAATGCACGCTTCTTCGGCGATATCGACGACCCGGACAGCAATGTCGCCAGGGTGCTTAAGGAAGCGGGAAGCGATAGCGTGCATGCCCTGCCTGACGTGGGGAATCATCCTTCGGTTCGCTATATCTTGCATCTCCAGACGGCCCTATGGCGGGAAAATCAACCGGTCGACGCCTGGAGGAACAGACAAAATGGGTAGCGAATGGGCGCTGGTGTTCTTCACGGCGTTTGGCGATCGGTGGTCTGCTTGGTGTTTTCGTCGGAGCAGTCGTGTTTAGCGTGCGGATGTTCAATCCGGGCTCTTCCATACGGCATTTTTTCTGATTGGCTGAATGGCAAGCGCTTAGTTACGGGAACTGGCGAAGTCCGGGAGAGCATATCCTCCCGGACCGCCGGTGGTGTCGTCATCGGAAAGCGGGTGGATCATATGCGGGAATACGCTGCGCTCATAACCAATCGTGAAAATTTATACCGATTACTGGGGCGCCTCTACCAGGCCGAAGTGGATAAGTCCTTGCTTGGCCGGATGGTGGAACTGGGTTTCCCCGCCGAGTGCGAAGAACCCGAACTGAGCGGGGGATATCGTATGCTTACGGCTTATCTGCAGAATTCCGGCCCGGATCCCTTGACCGACCTGGCGGTAGACTATGCGGCGGTTTTCCTGGGGGCGGGCATTGCCGAGGGCATTGTCGCCTACCCCTACGAGTCGGTTTATACCAGCCCGGAGCGGCTGGTCATGCAGGATGCCTGGGAGCAAGTGGTGTCGTTATACCAGGCTAAAGGATTGAACAAGGCCGGGGCACTGGATATCCCGGAAGATCACATCGCTCTGGAATGTGAGTTTATGGCGACCCTGTGCCGCGATAGCGGGCAGGCCGTTGCCGCACAGGACCTGCCGGGCGTTTCGGCCAGCCTGCGGGAACAGCAGAGGTTTCTTGCGCAACACCTGCTGAATTGGGTTCCTGCGTTCTGTGCCGACATCCAGAAATGCGCCCAAACGGACTTTTATAAGGCTATTGCGGGTATCACCACTGGCTATTTGCGCCTTGAGCAAATCCTTATTGAGGATTTGATCCACGCAGTGGGAGATTATCGTTCGTAGGCCGTCCAACTTAGCCCTGTCTTGGCCCGTAAGGCGGTTAATCCGGTGTCCTTATGCCGTATTCAGGCATCAACGAGTCTGAATCGGGGTTTAAGATTATTGGTGGCGGCGGCCGTCACCGCACGGAGGCCGGCGACCAAAAAACGGGCCGACTATGATGAATCAAGCTGAAGCAGAAGGCGATACGACACCCGGCTTATCGCCATCAATCGTCATCGTCCGGGAACGTTGTACTCATTACCGGCACGCGGCGTCAACCTGCTCGCGCTGTTCCTCGGCCTGTCCGGTTGGGGCGATAAAACTGTCTGAAAACCATCCCATGTTGTCGCCGATGGATTGTACGGCGTGCGGCGCCTGTGCCGCCGTGTGCTCAATGGACGCGATAGCGCTGCAAACGCCTACCGACCGCGCGCTGGCCGCGGACATCGCCGTGACGGCCAGCCGCTGCGGCACGGTCACGCTGGCCTGTAAACAGGCGGCAAATGTATCGCCGAAGAATCTGTCCCTGTCCTGCCTCGCACGTCTCGATCCATCTTTGCTGCTCCAGGCGCCCGCCAACGGCGCTCTGGAGATTAGAATGTTCACAAATGATTGCGGCAGGTGCCCCGCGGGGAATATGTCTCCCCACTTGCACACCATAAAAGCCAAGGCCGAGAAGGTTGCCATGGCGCTTGGTATTCACCTGCGGATTTCGATCGATATCTCCGCATCGGACGTTGATTTTTCTCGCCGAGCCTGGTTGACCAAATTGCTTGGCAAGGGAAATGGCCTCGAAGGGACGATAACCATTGCGACAACATTCCGTGACGCAGCTTCCGACCATGGCGAAACCGCCGTCCTGCCGCCGGAAAAGCGCCGGCGTTTCGTCGCATCGTTACGTTCGCTGGCCGAGCGGGGAGAAGGAACCTTCAGCAATAGCACCGCTCTATTCCCCTCGCCTGAACTTGATGCGGAACGGTGCGTCGGGTGCGCGCTGTGTGCCGACTTTTGCCCGACCGGCGCGCTGGCGTCCGAAAACGACGCCGGAATGCTGCGTATCACCTATAATACCGCTGCCTGCACCGCCTGCGGCCTATGCGTCGATGTGTGCTACCGCCAGGCGATCGCCTTTTATCCGGCTGGCGATATCGGCAGCATTCTTGATCCAGAGCCGCTAATACTGATAGAACGACGCGAAAACAACGACCTTCTGTCATCCTGCGAAGACAAAATAAGCGCTCTTTTAGGAACGCAGGTCTACCGTACGTAGCCAATCGCGTAGATATAGCATTATCCTCCCGTCAGCGGATAGCCGTCGGCCAGCGCCGCGATATGTTCCCTCTCGGCCGTATCCTGTGGCTTTTGCGCGTAGCCAATCTGTTCCTGACCCGGCGTTTCCGGCGTCAGCGGATTTGACTGGCCGATAAATACGCCGCCTTTTTCAATCGACAACTCATCGGAAAAAATCTCGCCGGTCATCTTTCCCTGAGCCAGTATGGCAACCGTACCGGCGTAAATGCGCCCTTCGACATCGCCGTTAATAACGATCTGCTGCGATTTCATTTCGCCTTTGACTTTGCCGATGTGCTCCACTTTAATGGTGTTTTCGCACAGCACCTCGCCTTCGATATGGCCTTCAACGGTGATATTGCCTCCGGCTTCCACCTTGCCGGTTATCTGCGCGTCCTGAGAGATAAAGGTGTCTTTTTTTACCCGCACCGGGCTGACGGAATTAATCAACGCGGCGGGATTGTTTATTTCGCTCATCTCCGGCGATTTTTCCGCTGTTTTTTTGTTTTTATCAAATGAGAACATGAGGTTATTCCTTTTAGCCTTATAATAAAGCGCCGTCAGCGCAGGTATGCCGATTCCCAGCGCGACCGCCAGCGCCTGAGCGTAAAACAGCGCGGGCAAATCCAGGTAAATATCCGCCAGCCAGACCATCACCAGCAGCGCCCACGCCGCCCATAAAACCCATAACAGATTGTAATTACGCACGGCGGTAGCGCCGGCATCGCAGCGTTTCCGGAAAGATAAGGGGGTGACGGCTCATATCCTTTCTCCTTTTAGCCATTAATCCTGATGCCTGACGCCATGCCAGGCTGCTCCTTATCAGGTATCGGATAGAACGCGTTTTTGTTTAACCCGTTGCGGCATTCAGCAGGGATAAACCGTCGTTGTCATGGCGAAAGCATGATGCCGGTATCATTTTTTACGTCCTTCTCTTACACATCCTTTGCTAATAAGTTGCGTAGCTAAACCGATTCTTCTATTTTAGCAAGCAGTTTAAATATCCCTGATAAGAGTAATTTTATGGCACACAAAATTTGGGTGATGGGCGACGCCGTCGTCGATCTCATTCCGGAAGACGCCGATCGTTACCTCAAATGCCCGGGAGGCGCGCCGGCGAATGTGGCGGTGGGCATCGCCAGACTGGGAGGGCGCAGCGCCTTTATCGGCCGGGTAGGCGACGACGTTTTCGGCCGCTTTCTGCAAGAGGTGCTGGAGCGGGAACAGGTGGATACCCGGCACATGATCCGCGACCGCGAGCATCGGACCTCCACCGTGGTGGTGAGCCTGGATCAGCAGGGCGAACGTTCGTTTACCTTTATGGTGCGCCCCAGCGCCGATCTGTTTTTACAAGCGGATGATTTGCCCCTATTCAAACGGGGCGAATGGCTGCACCTCTGCTCCATCGCCTTATCCCAGGAGCCCTCGCGCAGCGCGGCTTACGCAGCGATGCAACGTATAAAAGACGTGCAGGGATGGGTGAGTTTCGATCCCAATATCCGCGAGGATCTCTGGTCCGATCAACAGACGCTGCGCGAGTGTCTCGACCGCGCCTTGTCGCTGGCGGACGTGGTCAAACTGTCGCGGGAGGAGCTGGCCTTTCTCAGCGGCGCCGACGAAGTGGAAGCCGGCATCGAACAGCTGATGCAACGCTATCCCATCAGGCTGCTGTTGGTCACCCTGGGCAGCGAAGGCGTATGGCTGCACAACCGTCAGCAGCGTCAGCACTTTCCGGCGCCCTATGTTACCCCGGTGGATACCACCGGCGCGGGGGATGCCTTTGTAGCCGGGCTATTACAGGGGTTAGCCGAGTACGACGATTTATCGCAGCCGGTTGCCTGGGACAAGGTTATCGAACAGGCGCAGCTGTGCGGCGCGCTGGCAACCACGGCCAAAGGCGCCATGACGGCGCTGCCGCTGGCGCAGCAACTTCATTCCACCTCGCTGGCCAGATCCTGAACGCCGCATCGGCTTGCTGATACCGTTTTGCAGTCAGGATCACAGTTACAGAATCGGGTTAGTGAAATTTCTTGCCAACCCGACTGCCCGCCTTTATTTTCCACTTGAAAAACCGGTTTAGCATTTTAGCAAAACAACCCTCTGTCGATACAAAAAAGCACCTCCAGGAAGAGAACAAAAATGAAACTAAACTACCTTGCCGTAACAATAGGGTTACTCCTCTCCAGCCCTTTCTACGCGTCTGCCGCCAGCACGGACAGTATTGAAGCCCGTCTGAATGCCCTTGAGCAAAGACTGCAAGCGGCCGAACGCCGGGCGCAGACGGCCGAAGCCAGAGCCGAGGCCGCCGAAAAGCAGACCCGGCAACTGGAAGCCCGCACCGCGCAAACCGAACAGAAAACCCAGCAGGTTGAGCAACGCGCCACCGCGCTGGCCAGTCAGAAATCGGTTGCCGACGGTTTTGAATTTCATGGCTATGCCCGCTCAGGCCTGTCGATTAATGACTCCACCACCAGTTCAAAAACGGATATCGGTCCCGGCATGTCTCCCGCCGGCCAAACCGGCGGACACATCGGCCGTCTGGGCAATGAAGATGACACCTATCTCGAGCTGAAGCTGGAACACAAGCAGCAACTGGATAACGGCGCCACCACCCGCTTCAAGGTGATGATGGCCGACGGACAGCGCAGCTATAACGACTGGACCGCGGCCAGCAGCGATCTCAACGTGCGTGAAGCCTTCGCCGAACTGGGGTCGCTTCCCTCTTTCACCGGCGTGTTCAAAGACACCACCCTGTGGGCCGGTAAACGTTTCGACCGCGACAACTTCGATATTCACTGGCTGGACAGCGACGTGATCTTCCTGGCCGGCACCGGCGGCGGGATTTATGACGTGAAGTGGACGGACAGCTTCAAGAGCAACTTCTCGCTATATGGCCGCAGTTTCGGCTCGCCGGACGGTTCGGATAGCTCGGAAAACGACGACATTAAAAACTACGTTTTCACCGCCAATAACTATGTCGGTCCGTTCCAGTTCATGCTCAGCGGTATGAAAGCGAAGGATAACGAAGCCCGCCCCAACACCAGCGCGGACGTGACCAATGTGAATGCCGGCGACAAAGGTTATCACGCCATGGTCGCCTATCACGGCGACAGCTTCTTCGGCCTGCGCGAAGGGACATCCAAAGTCGCCGTGCTTTACGGCCATGGGCTGGGGGCGGAAGTCAAAAACGTCGGTTCGGACGGCAATCTGACCAATGACGCTAACACCTGGCGTCTGGCGACCTACGGCACCACCCCGATCAACAAAAACTGGAGCTTCGCGCCGTCGATTCTGGCGCAAACCAGCTCCGATCGCTACGTCGAGGGCGACAGCTACAAATGGATCACCTTCAATGCGCGCCTGATTCAGGAAATCACCGAAAACTTTGCGCTGGCCTATGAAGGCAGTTATCAATACATGGATCTCGATCCCAAAGGCTACACCACGTCGAGCCTGGGCCAGTTGAACAGCGTCAGCGGCGGCTTCTACAAGCTGACCTTCGCCCCGACGTTTAAAGCGGGCGATATCGCCAACTTCTTCAGCCGTCCGGAACTGCGTCTGTTCGCCAGCTACGTGAACTGGGATAAGCGGCTGGATAACTACTCCAGCGAAGACACTTTCGGCTCCAGCGGCTTTACCGCGGGCGGCGAATGGAATTTCGGCGTCCAGATGGAAACCTGGTTCTGATAGCCGGATAGCATGACCGCGCCGGTTATCAGAAGCGGTAACCGGCGCTGAGGATACCGCGTATCCCAATAATAAAAGAGGAATAAAATGGACATTACCGCCACAGCGACAGCCCTTATCCCGTTATTGGGTGGGAAAGAGAACATCGCCAGCGCCGCCCACTGCGCCACCCGTCTGCGCCTGGTGCTGGCCGATGATAGCCTGGCCGACAAAAAAGCGATTGAAAATGTCGAAGGGGTCAAAGGCTGCTTTCACAACGCCGGGCAAATTCAGATAATTTTCGGCACCGGACTGGTGAATAAAGTTTATGCCGAATTTATCAAAGCCGCCGGTATCAGCGAATCCAGTAAGTCCGAAGCCGCCACGCTGGCGGCGCGGAAGCTGAACCCGTTGCAGCGCCTGGCGCGCCTGCTGTCAAATATCTTTGTTCCCATTATTCCGGCGATCGTGGCATCCGGTCTGCTGATGGGCCTGCTCGGATTGATCAAGACCTATGGCTGGGCCGATGCCGGCAGCGCGATTTTCATCATGCTGGATATGTTCAGCTCCGCCGCCTTTATTATCCTGCCCATTCTTATCGGCTTCACCGCCGCGCGGGAATTTGGCGGCAACCCCTATCTCGGCGCGACGCTGGGGGGCATTCTCACCCATCCGGCGCTCACCAACGCCTGGGGGATCGCCGGCGGTTTCCAGACCATGAATCTGTTCGGTCTGGATATCGCCATGGTGGGTTATCAGGGCACGGTATTTCCGGTGCTGCTGGCCGTCTGGTTTATGAGCATGGTGGAGAAACGCCTGCGTAAGGTGGTGCCCGACGCGCTGGATATCATTCTCACCCCCTTCCTGACCGTGGTTATTTCCGGCTTTATCGCCCTGCTGATCATCGGCCCGGCGGGCCGGATGCTGGGCGACGGCATCTCGTTCATACTGAGCACGCTGATTTCGCACGCCGGATGGCTGGCCGGGCTACTGTTCGGCGGGCTTTACTCCGCCATTGTTATCACCGGCGTTCACCACAGCTTCCACGCCATTGAAGCCGGTCTGCTGGGCAACCCCAATATCGGCGTAAACTTCCTGTTGCCCATCTGGGCGATGGCCAACGTCGCCCAGGGCGGCGCCTGTCTGGCGGTGTATTTCAAAACCAAGGACGTGAAGATCAAGGCTATCGTTATCCCCTCCTCGTTTTCCGCGCTGCTCGGCATCACCGAGGCGGCGATATTCGGTATCAACCTGCGCTTTGTGAAACCGTTCCTGGCCGCGCTGGCCGGCGGCGCGTTGGGCGGCGCCTGGGTGGTATTCAATCACGTCAGTATGACGGCGGTAGGATTGACGGGCTTTCCGGGATTGGCGATCGTCCAGGCTGGCTCTATGCTTAGCTATCTGATTGGTATGCTTATCGCCTTTGGCGCGGCGTTTATCATTTCATTCCTGCTGAAATATAAAACGGATAACGCATAATGACGGAAACCCATCTGTTAAAACGTATGGCGCACGCCCTGATGGCTAACCAGAGCCGGCTTGGCGCCGATCCTCACCGCCCGCACTGGCACCTGTCGCCAAACGTGGGGCTGCTCAACGATCCCAATGGATTTATCCAGCATAACGGGCGTTACCATCTGTTTTATCAGTGGAATCCTTTAGCCTGCGCCCACGGAGCGAAATTCTGGGGGCACTGGAGCTCGCCCGACCTGGTGAACTGGCGTCACGAACCCGTGGCGCTGGTGCCCAGCGAAAGCTATGAGACGCACGGCTGTTATTCCGGTTCCGCCGTGGTTGATGATGGCGCCATCACCCTGATTTACACCGGCAATGTGAAATACGCCGACGGCTCGCGCAGCGCATTCCAGTGCCTGGCCAGAGAAAACGCCGACGGCGAGTACGACAAACTAGGCCCGGTACTGACGCTGCCCGAAGGCTATACCGGCCATGTACGCGACCCGAAGGTATGGCGCCGCGACGAGCGCTGGTACATGGTGCTGGGCGCGCAGGACAAGCAGCTCCAGGGCAAGGTGCTGCTGTATCGCTCCGACGATCTGCGCGGCTGGGAGCCGATCGCCGAAATCGCCGGTTCGCGCCTTGGCGGACTAGGAGATTTCGGCTACATGTGGGAGTGCCCGGATTTATTCAGGCTGAACGGACAGGATGTCTTGATCTGCTGCCCGCAGGGCGTGCCGGCGCAAGAAGAGCGCTACCTGAACACCTTCCAGGCCGGTTACCTGGTCGGGACGCTGGATTATCAAAGCGGCGACTATCCGCACCGTGGATTCAGCGAACTGGATCTCGGCTTTGAGTTTTACGCGCCGCAAACGACATCAAGCGAGGACGGACGGCGTTTGCTGTTTGGCTGGATGGCCATTCCCGATGAGAACGAGTTTTTTGCGCCGACGATCGCCCACGGCTGGATCCATACCATGACCTGTCCGCGGGAGCTGACGCTGCGTGAAGGCCAGCTCTATCAACGGCCGGCGCGCGAACTGCAACAGCTGCGAACGCAGCATTTTGCATGGCAAGGCGTCGCCGACTATGCGCCGCCGCTGCCGGTGAACAGCGCCGAAATCACCCTGACCGCCCAGGGCGAATTCCAGCTCGACATCGCATCCCTGATGGTGCTGTGCTGGAACGGCGAATGCCTGACCCTGAGCCGGCATAACCGCCGCACCGGCGAACCGGAACATCGCTACTGGCGCGGAGAACTGCACCAGCTACAGATATTATGCGATCGCTCCAGTATCGAGATTTTTATCAATGACGGCGTAGCCGTGATGTCCGCCAGCTATTTCCCCGACGGCGACGCCGCCATTAGGTTCAGCGGGCCGGGAAGATTGGCATTGCAGCACTGGCTGTTGACGCCATCCGTGATAAAATGACGCCCCTTTTCTCTGACAGCAGAAAGATTCGCGGTGAAACAGACTAAACGCATAACAATCAGCGACATCGCCGCACTCGCGGGGGTTTCGAAATCCACCGCGAGCCTGGTGCTGAACGGCCGCAGTAAAGAGTTCCGCGTTTCCGATGCCACCCGCGATCGCATTCTGGCCGTCGCCCGCGAGCAGCGCTATCAGCCCAGCATCCATGCCCGATCCCTGCGTTCGTCGCGCAGCAATACGCTGGGGCTGGTGGTGCCGGAAATGACCAACTATGGTTTTGCCGTTATCTCGCGCGACCTGGAAATGCTGTGCCGCGAAGCGGGGCTACAGCTGCTTATCGCCTGTACGGACGAGAACGCCAGCCAGGAGATGATGGCCGTCAACAGCCTGATACAACGCCAGGTGGACGGGCTGATCGTCGCATCCAGTATGCTCAGCGATGCCGAATACCAGAAAATCAATCAGCAGCTGCCCGTTATTCAGTTCGACCGGGTGATTGGCGAGTCCGACCTGCCGCTGGTGATCACCGAGGCGATGGAATCGACCGCGACGCTGGTCGAGCGCATCGCCCGCCAGCACGGCGACGAGTTCTATTTTATCGGCGGTCAATCGCGCATTTCGCCTACCCGCGACCGTCTGGCCGGCTTTCAGTTGGGATTACAACGCGCGGGGATCGAGTGTCGGCCGGAATGGATTATTCACGGCAATTATCATCCCAGCTCAGGTTATGAAATGTTCGCCCAGCTCTGCGCCGAGCTGGGCCGGCCGCCCAAAGCGCTGTTTACCGCCGCCTGCGGCCTGTTGGAAGGGGTGTTGCGTTACCTGAACCAGCATAACCTGATGGAGAGCGATATCCGGCTGTGCAGCTTTGACGATCACTATCTGTTCGACTGCCTGCCGTTGAAGATCGACACCATTGCCCAGGACAGTGAAAGTCTGGCGGGAAACAGCTTTGAGATGATTACCACGCTGATCGAAGAACGCGCGCTGACGCAGGCTAAGCGCTATATTCCGCCGATATATATTCACTGGCGGCACCCTGACTCACGTCAGTGAGCCAGGAAAACGCGCATGATGATTATTTAGCCGCCGACTCCGCGCCCACCAGCCCCACCTTGAGGTATCCGGCTTTGCGCAGCGCATCCATCACTCTCATCATGGTTTCATAATCCACGCTTTTATCCGCCTGAAAGAAGATGGTGGTTTCTTTATTGCCGCTGGTGGTGGCGTCCAGCGCCTGCGCCAGCGACTGCTCGCTTACCACGTCATCGCCGACATACAGTTGCTTATCGGCTTTCACCGTCAGGTAGACCGGCTTTTCAGGGCGCGGCTGCGGCGCCGCGGACGACGCGGGCAAATCAACGCGCACGTCCACCGTCGCCAGCGGCGCGGCCACCATAAAAATAATCAGCAGAACCAGCATGACATCGATAAACGGCGTCACGTTGATATCATGCATTTCTCCGTTTTCGCTCACATCATCGTTTAAATGCATGGCCATGACTTATCCCACCCGCAGTTTTTGCGCCGATGAAGCTGCCCGGTTATCGTTGCTGGCCGCCACATCAAGGTCACGGCTCAACAGCAGCAGCACCTGGGCGGCGACATCGCCCACCAGCGCTTTATATCCCGTAATCCAGCGGGCAAAGATGTTATAAATCACCACCGCCGGGATAGCGGCGACCAGGCCGATAGCCGTCGCCAGCAACGCCTCGGCGATGCCTGGAGCAACGACGGCCAGATTGGTGGTCTGCGTTTGCGCAATGCCGATAAAGCTGTTCATGATGCCCCATACGGTGCCGAACAACCCGATAAACGGCGCGACCGCGCCGACCGTCGCCAGATAACCATTACCGCGCCCCATATGGCGGCCGGTGGCGGCAACGCGGCGTTCCAGGCGAAAAGCCGCGCGCTCTTTAATCCCGTTGTTATCGTCGGAGCGTTCGGACAGCTCCAGTTCACTCAGCGCATCCGTCAGCAGTTGCTTCGCCACGCCACCGTTTTTGAACGTGTCCGCCGCATCCACGGCATCCCCCAGCGTTCTGGCCTGTTCCAGCGTCAGATATTCGCGACGGGCGCGACGCTTGGCGCCCGCCAGCTCCACGCTTTTACTGAAGAAGATCGCCCAGGTAATGACCGAAGCCAGCAGCAGGCCGACCATCACCGTTTTCACCACCAGGTCCGCATGCTGATACATGCCCCAGACGGACAGGTCCGTGGTCATCAGGTTATTGGTGCCCGGCGCGGCGCTGGGCGGCAGGGCGAGAGATGAAGCGGGAGCCTGCGGTGCCGGTTCAGCCTGCGTTGCAGGAGTTGCCGATTCAGCCTGCGTGGCGGGCGCCTCCTGCGTTGCCGGAGCGGGAGCGGACGATGTTGCGGCATCGCCAGTATTTCCATCCGACAACGGGGTTGTAGCAGGCGCCGCAAACGCATGCCCGCCGAGCCCCGCGGTCAACAGCAGAGCAACCAGCACGCTGCGGAAAAGTGCGCTGAACGCGCAACGTTTTTTTTGCCAGGCTGATGATACCTGTTGGGTAATGCTACTGACAGCCGTATTCACGCTGTGCCTCCACCATTAATCCATCACTAATGACACAAGAAATCAGCCTGAAATAATACCAAACCCTGAGCGAATTGATAGTCGTTCTCATTATTATTTATGCTTGTGGAACTATTTTTTTTACATCATTACATGATTGAATTAAGCATTTGCATTACTGGCAGGCGCATTATGTGATCCGGATAAGTTATCACACCATTTATGCCGTATTCGAAAAAGTGGTCTGATAACAACAAAATTAAAAAAATAGCGTTAAAACATCATGTTATAAAAATAATTTTCGATAACACCGAACAAATAATATATAAAACGGCATTTCATATTACATTTGGCTTTTGTGATACGGGTCATTATTATAAGTTGTATAATAGGTTAGATTATCCCTGAGAATTAAGAGGGATTTCACCAGGATAATAGCCGGGCAAGGCATACCTCTCTCACTCTTCCGTTAAACCTTGCTCTTCATAAAATTAATTTTTTATTAAAAACAATTAGTTGAATGACTTCATACCACCCTACCCATTACTTCTGGAGATAACTCAATGAAGCTGTCAAAAATATTGATAAGCCTTTGTCTGGGCTCTGCCGCACTATTTATAAGCCATGCTATTCAGGCGCAACAAATTAAAGCCTCCGATGTTCATCCCGAAGGTTACCCTAACGTCGTTGCGGTACAAAAGATGGGGGAAAAGCTGAAAGCAGCCACCAATGGCAGACTGGAAATCAAAACCTTTCCCGGCGGCGTTCTTGGCGATGAAAAACAAATGATTGAACAGGCTCAATTGGGCGCTATTGATATCATTCGCGTATCCATGAGTCCGGTGGCGGCAATATTGCCGGAAATAGAAGTACTCACCCTGCCATATATTTTCCGCGATGAAGATCATCTCCACAAAGTGCTGGACGGTAAAATTGGTCAGGAAATTGGCGACAAAATTACCAACAGCAATAAATCCAAATTGGTATTTCTCGGCTGGATGGATGCAGGCACGCGTAATCTGATCACCAAAGAGCCAATCAATAAGCCGGAAGATCTCAAAGGAATGAAAATCCGCGTACAGACCAGCCAGGTAGCCCTGGCGACATTAAAAGCCATGGGGGCCAACGCCATCGCCATGGGAACCAGCGAAGTATTCAGCGGTATGCAAACCGGTGTTATTGACGGCACGGAGAATAATCCGCCAACCTATGTTGCCCACAACTATCTGCCCGTCGCGAAAAACTTTACCTGGAGCCGCCACTTTATCATCCCGGAAGTGTTTCTTTATTCAAAGACAAAATGGGATAAACTTTCCAAAGAAGATCAAACGTTTATTTTAAAATTTGCTAAAGAAGCGCAGCAGGAGCAGCGTATTCTGTGGAATGAGTATACTCAGCAATCCCTGGAAAAAATGAAGGCTGGCGGCGTTCAGTTCCATGAAATAGATAACGATTACTATTTCAAAGCCACACAGTCTGTACGAGACCAGTTTGGCGGGAAATATCAGGACCTGATTAAAGCCGTCGCCGACGTAAAATAATAAACTTATTAAACGGGTAGAAAGCCTCCCTATTTTACCCGTCATTACCTATAGTAAACAGGTGAAAATATGGCTCGCACTTATATCGCAACCATGGACATGCTCTATCTTATCGCTATGTGGGTTTCCGGGCTGGCGTTATTAATTATGACGCTGATTATCCCCGTGGGCATATTCGCGCGCTATGTACTGAACGCCGCATTATCCTGGCCTGAACCTATATCTATTATTTGCATGGTGACTTTCACGTTTGTCGGCGCGGCCGTCAGTTATCGCGCCTGTTCGCATATTGCCGTCAGCATGCTTACCGATCGACTGTCCGACGCCGGAAAGAAAGTCTGTTCACATTTAGCGAATATGCTGATGCTTTTAATCAGCCTATTTATCCTTTATTACAGCACCGTGTTATGTATGGGATTATGGGAACAGCCCGTAGCGGAATTTCCTTTACTTACCGCGGGTGAAAGTTATCTGCCTTTACCTATCGGCTCGTTAATCACCCTTCTCTTTATTATCGAAAGAGTTTGCTTTGGCCCGCAGGATAAACGTCCTGTGGTGATGCTCGGCAGTTCTTAATCCGGAGCCAATACCATGGATGCATTTGTTTTAGTCGCGACGCTGGCGGTATTACTGGCCGTGGGCGTCCCCGTCGCTTATGCCGTAGGATTAAGCGCCATCGCCGGTGCTTTTTGGATCGACCTGCCGCTTGAAGCGGTAATGATCCAGATAACTAACGGCGTAAATAAATTTTCACTGCTGGCTATCCCCTTCTTTATTCTGGCGGGCGCCATCATGGCTGAAGGCGGTATCGCCCGTCGTCTGGTCAGCTTTGCCTATATCTTTGTCGGTTTTATTCGCGGCGGTTTATCACTGGTCAATATCGTCGCCTCGACATTTTTCGGCGCCATATCCGGCTCATCCGTGGCAGATACCGCCTCGATCGGCTCCGTCATGATCCCGGAAATGGAGAAAAAGGGCTATCCGCGCGATTTTTCCGCGGCGGTCACCGCCAGCGGTTCCGTTCAGGCGATTCTGACACCCCCCAGCCATAACTCCGTTATCTACTCACTGGCAACCGGCGGCACCGTTTCCATTGCTTCGTTATTTATTGCCGGCATCATGCCCGGCTTACTGCTTAGCCTGACCATGATGGTAATGTGCGTGGGCTTTGCCCATAAGCGTGGTTACCCAAAAGGCGAGCGGGTGCCTTTTCGCCAGGCGCTGAAAATCTTCGTTGATACGCTATGGGGGCTGATGACCGTCGTCATCATTATGGGGGGGATCCTTTCCGGCATCTTCACCGCAACCGAATCTGCCGCCATCGCCTGTCTGTGGTCGTTCTTCGTCACCATGTTTATCTATAAAGATTACAAATGGTCCGAATTACCCAAGCTAATGTATCGTACCGTGAAAACCGTCACTATCGTGATGATTCTGATTGGCTTTGCGGCGGCATTCGGGGCCATCATGACCTATATGCAGCTTCCAAGCCGTATCACTGATTTTTTCACTTCTATTTCTGATAACAAATACGTCATCCTGATGTGGATTAACATCATGCTGCTATTGGTCGGCACCCTGATGGATATGGCGCCGTTGATTTTAATTCTGACCCCGGTTCTGTTACCCGTGGCGATCTCTCTGGGTATTGACCCCGTACACTTCGGTATGATCATGCTGGTTAACCTCGGCATTGGTTTGATTACCCCGCCGGTGGGTTCGGTATTATTCGTTGCCAGTGCGGTCAGCAAACAGAAAATCGAACAGGTGGTTAAAGCAATGCTACCGTTTTATTGCGGACTTTTTGTGGTGCTTATGCTGGTTACCTATATTCCCGCCATTTCGCTATGGCTGCCTAAATTATTTGGCGTGCATACCGGTTAACGGACCTAAATCGCCTGTTCAAGCGGACATTATTAAAACGCCCGATGCGTAACATCGGGCGTTATGGCTGACCGTGGGGAAGAAAATCGTCTACATATTACAGCGCGGCGATAGTGGCCTGCTGTTCCAGCAATTTCACTTTTGCCGCCGCATAGCCGTCGAGTTTTTCACGCTCTTTCGCCACCACCGCTTCCGGCGCGCGCGCCACAAAACCTTCGTTGGACAGCTTGCTTTCGATGCGGCCGATTTCAGTTTCGATTCTGGTCACTTCTTTTGCCAGACGCTCCAGCTCCGCCGCTTTGTCAATCAACCCCGCCATCGGGATCAACAGCTCGGCGCCTTCCACCAGCTTGGTCACCGACACCGGGCCTTTATCACCCGCCGGCAACAGCGTAATGCTTGCCAGACGCGCCAGCGTCTGAATAAAACCGCGGTTCTCCTCCACCCGGCGCGTCGCCTCGGCGCCGGCGCCGCGTAACAGCAGCTCCAGCGGTTTACCCGGCGCGATATTCATTTCCGCACGGATATTACGCACGGCGATAATCGCCTGTTTGATCCATTCCAGATCGTGCAGCGCCTGGGTATCTTCCTGCGCGGCGTCGAACTCGGGGAAAGGCTGCAGCATGATGGTGTCGGCGCTAATGCCTTTCAGCGCTTTCACCCGCTGCCAGATGGTTTCGGTGATAAACGGAATGATCGGGTGCGCCAGACGCAGCAAGGCTTCCAGCACGTTCACCAGCGTATGGCGCGTACCGCGCAGCTCCGCCGCCGTTCCGCCGTTCATCACCGGCTTCGCCAGTTCCAGATACCAGTCGCAGAACTGGTTCCAGGTGAACTCATACAGAATATTGGCGGCGATATCGAAACGATAGCTGTCCAGCGCTTCGCGGTAGGCTTTAACCGTACGGTTAAATTCGGCCAGGATCCAGCGGTCGGCCAGCGACAAGACTTTATCTCCGCCGTTAAAGCCGCAATCCTGATCTTCAGTATTCATCAGCACGAAACGGCTGGCGTTCCACAGCTTGTTACAGAAGTTGCGGTAGCCTTCCAGGCGTTTCATATCCCAGTTGATATCGCGCCCGGTGGAGGCCAGCGCCGCCAGGGTAAAGCGCAGCGCGTCGGTGCCGTGCGGTTCGATGCCGTTCGGGAACTGCTTTTCGGTACGCTTGCGGATTTTTTCCGCCAGCTGCGGCTGCATCATATTGCCGGTGCGTTTTTCCAGCAGGGCTTCCAGCGAAATCCCGTCCACCATATCCAGCGGGTCGATCACGTTGCCTTTGGACTTGGACATCTTCTGCCCTTCTTCATCACGGATCAGCCCCGTCATATAGACCGTGTGGAACGGCACCTGCGGCTTGCCGTCTTCATCCTTGATAAAGTGCATGGTCAGCATGATCATGCGGGCAATCCAGAAGAAGATAATGTCGAAGCCGCTGACCATCACGCTGCTCGGATGGAAGGCTTTCAGGTCCGGCGTCTGTTCCGGCCAGCCCAGCGTGGAGAAAGTCCACAGCCCGGAGGAGAACCAGGTGTCCAGCACGTCTTCGTCCTGATTCAGCGCCACGTCGTCAGCCAGATTGTTTTCGCGGCGCACTTCCGCCTCGTCGCGGCCGACGTAAACCTTGCCTTCGGCGTCGTACCAGGCCGGGATGCGGTGCCCCCACCACAGCTGGCGGGAAATACACCAGTCCTGAATGTCGCGCATCCAGCTGAAGTACATGTTTTCGTACTGCTTGGGCACGAACTGGATACGACCGTCCTCAACGGCTTCCACCGCCGGTTTGGCCAGCACCGCCGCCCGCACGTACCACTGATCGGTCAGCATCGGCTCAATCACCACGCCGCCGCGGTCGCCGTACGGCACCGTCAGGTCGTGCGCCTTGATCTCTTCCAGCAGGCCGAGATCCTCAAAGGCCGCCACCACGGCTTTACGCGCGGCAAAGCGTTCCAGACCGCGAAATGCCGGCGGAATATCGCTGCTGTAAGCGGCGCTGGCTTCGCCGTTGGTATCAAACACTTCGGCCTGCTGACGGATATCGCCGTCAAAGGTCAGAATGTTGATCATCGGCAGCTGGTGGCGTTTACCCACTTCATAGTCGTTGAAGTCGTGGGCCGGGGTGATCTTCACGCAGCCGGTGCCTTTCGCCATATCCGCGTGTTCGTCGCCGACGATCCGGATGCGGCGCCCCACCAGCGGCAGGATCACTTCCTTGCCGATCAGATCCTTATAGCGCGGATCTTCCGGGTTCACCGCCACGCCGGTATCGCCCAGCACGGTTTCCGGACGGGTGGTGGCCACCACCAGATAGTCTTTGCCGTCGGCGGTTTTGGCGCCGTCGGCCAGCGGATAGCGCAGGTGCCACATGGAGCCTTTCGATTCGCGGTTTTCCACTTCCAGGTCGGAAATAGCGGTGCGCAGCTTCGGATCCCAGTTCACCAGGCGCTTGCCGCGATAAATCAGGTCTTCTTTATACAGGCGGACAAACACTTCCTTCACCGCGTTGGACAGACCTTCGTCCATGGTAAAGCGCTCGCGCTCCCAGTCGACGGAGTTGCCCAGACGGCGCATCTGCCGGGTAATGGTGCCGCCGGATTCGGCCTTCCACTGCCAGATTTTATTGATAAACCCTTCGCGGCCGTAATCATGGCGGGTTTTACCCTCTTCCGCCGCGATCTTGCGCTCCACCACCATCTGGGTGGCGATACCGGCGTGGTCGGTGCCCGCCTGCCACAGGGTATTTTTCCCCTGCATACGCTGATAGCGGATCAGCGTATCCATAATGGTTTGCTGGAAAGCATGGCCCATATGCAAGCTGCCGGTGACGTTGGGCGGCGGGATCATGATACTGAAGCTTTCCTTGCTGGTATCGCCGTTCGGCTTGAAATAGCCTTGTTCTTCCCAGCGCTCGTAGAGCGGCTGCTCGATATCTTGCGGGTTATATTTCGTTTCCATTATGCTCAAAATTCAGTGGGTTGGCGGTTTGGCCGTGGTCAATTGAAAGCCGACGCCGCGATAGGCTTTATAACGGTCGCGCGCCAACTGTTTCAGGGATTCTTCGTAAGGAACAAAGTCTATCACTTCATGGAAAGCGGTGGCAAAATCTGCGAAATACGGCAGCAGGCTGATGAGCAGATCCCGCGGGGCGTTTCCCCGCCGCTCGGGCCAGGCCAGTTCGACCGGCGCACCCTGACGCGGCCCCTCGCCCGCCAGATTGTGCGGCACAAACGAATGGGGATCGCGCTGCCACAGCGCTTCATCCAGGCGTACGGCCTGCTGCTCGTTTTCGCAGGCGATCAATACCCGCTTTCCCGCACGCCAACGTTCCGCCGCCACATCGCATGCCAGCGCCTCATGGGCGCTGAGCTCACCGCTTTTGCCGTCGTGTTCGAGAAGATAGAACGTTGCGTTTTTCATTGTTTACACTATTGATAAGGGCCGGAATTCCCGGCCCGGTATAACTGGTTTATTCAGGCGCGGTTTACTGTGCCTGACAGATTACCATCATTCCACGTCGTTCAGCCCGGCGCGATTGAGCAGAAACTGCGACAACAGCGCCACCGGACGACCGGTCGCGCCTTTGGCCTTGCCTGAACGCCACGCCGTACCGGCGATATCCAGATGCGCCCAGTTATATTTGCGCGTAAAACGCGACAGGAAGCAGCCCGCGGTAATCGCGCCGCCGGGCCGGCCGCCAATATTGGCCATATCGGCGAAATTGGATTCCAGCTGCTCTTGGAACTCATCGGTTAACGGCAGACGCCACGCCCGATCGCCGGACTGCTCGGACGCGCCCAGCAGCTCGTGCGCCAGCGGATTATGGTTCGACATCAGCCCGGTGAGATGGTGGCCCAGCGCAATCACGCAGGCCCCGGTCAGCGTGGCGACGTCGATAACCACGTCGGGTTCGTAACGTTCAACGTAGGTGAGCGCATCGCACAGCACCAGACGGCCTTCGGCATCGGTATTCAGCACTTCCACCGTCTGGCCGGACATGGTGGTCAGCACATCGCCCGGACGGTAGGAACGCCCGTCAACCATGTTTTCACAGCCGGCCAGCACGCCGACGATATTCAGCGGCAGCGCCAGCTCCGCCGCCATGCGCATCACGCCGTAAACCGTGGCGGCGCCGCACATATCATATTTCATTTCGTCCATGCTGTCGGCGGGCTTGATGGAAACGCCGCCGGAATCAAACGTCAGCCCCTTGCCGACCAGCACGATCGGCCGGGCATCCACCGCGGGATCGCCTTTATATTCAATGACGGACATCAGTGATTCATTCTGCGAACCCTGACCGACCGCCAGGTAGGCGTTCATGCCCAGCGTTTTCATCTGCTGCTCGCCAATCACCCGGGTAATGATGTTCTGGCTGTAGGTATCGGCCAGTTGACGCGCCTGCGACGCCAGATATGCCGCATTGCAGATATTGGGCGGCATATTGCCGAGGTCTTTCGCCGCCTTGATGCCGGCGGCGATAGCCAGGCCGTGCTGAATGGCGCGCTCGCCGCCGGTCAGCTCGCGGCGCGTCGGCACGTTGAACACCATTTTGCGCAGCGGACGACGCAGCTCGACCTTATTACTCTTAAGCTGATCAAAGGTATAGAGCGACTCTTTCGCGGTTTCGACCGCCTGACGCACTTTCCAGTAGGTATTGCGGCCTTTCACGTGCAGTTCGGTCAGAAAACAGACCGCTTCCATTGAGCCGGTTTCATTCAGCGAGTTGATGGTTTTCTGAATCACCTGCTTGTACTGCCGTTCGTCCAGTTCACGCTCTTTGCCGCAGCCAATCAGCAAAATGCGTTCCGAAAGGATGTTGGGTACATGGTGCAACAGCAATGATTGACCCACTTTGCCTTCCAGTTCACCGCGGCGAAGCAGCGCGCTGATATAGCCGTCGCTGATTTTATCCAGCTGTTCGGCGATCGGGGACAGGCGACGCGGTTCAAACACGCCGACGACAATGCATGCACTGCGTTGTTTTTCCGGGCTACCGCTTTTTACGCTGAACTCCATGTACTCTCCTGAATCTTAAAGACAAAGACAGCATCAACGGCTAGAATGTGACACTCCGTAATACTTTCCCGCCGTTGCGTTAACATAACCTGTGTTAATCTTAACGACGTAACGAATCTGCTTCGATGACTATAAGCAGGTTCTGATACAACAGCGCCAACACAGTATGTTGTAATACAGTTTTAGCTACGAAAGGTTGCCACAAATGAGTATAAATGGCGAGTTAGCGAAGAAACTATCGACTTTCCTGCAAAAAGACAAGTTTTCACAGGCGTAATCAAGCGTGATCATCATTCGATATCTGGTACGGGAAACATTCAAAAGCCAACTGGCCATCCTTTTCATTCTGTTACTGATTTTCTTTTGCCAGAAATTAGTGCGGATACTGGGCGCCGCGGTTGACGGCGACATCCCGACGAATTTGGTTATCTCCCTGCTGGGATTGGGCGTGCCAGAGATGGCGCAGCTCATTCTGCCATTAAGTTTATTTCTTGGATTATTGATGACGTTCGGCCGCCTGTATGCTGAAAGTGAGATCACAGTGATGCATGCCTGCGGCATCGGCAAACGCGTATTGCTGAAGGCCGCCGTGGTGCTGGGACTGCTGACGGCGGCGATGGCCACCATCAATGCGCTGTGGCTCAGCCCGTGGTCATCGCGTCATCAGGAAGAAGTTCTGGCCGAGGCGCGCGCCAATCCCGGTATGGCCACGCTGGTGGAAGGCCAGTTCCAGTCCACTCAGGGCGGCAGCTCGGTGCTGTTTGTCGGCAACGTCAGCGGCCAGACGTTTGAACACGTTTTCCTGGCGCAGCTGCGACCCAGCGGCAACGCCCGGCCTTCCGTGGTGGTGGCCGACCGCGGACGCATCTCCCAGGACCGCGACGGTTCCCAGGTGGTGACGCTGGATAACGGCTCCCGCTATGAGGGCACCGCCCTGCTGCGCGACTTTCGCATCACGGATTTCACCAACTATCAGGCCGTTATCGGCCACCAGACCGTTACGCTGGATAACAGCGACGCGGAACAGATGAACATGCGCACGCTGTGGCACTCGGACGATCATAACGCCAGAGCCGAGTTTCACTGGCGCCTGACGCTGATCCTGGCGGTGCTGATCATGGCGCTGATCGTCGTGCCGCTGAGCGTGGTCAATCCGCGCCAGGGCAGAGTCCTGAGCATGCTGCCCGCCATGCTGCTGTACCTGATCTTCTTCCTGCTGCAAAGCAGCATTCGTTCCAACGCCGGCAAAGGCAAAATCGATCCGATGATATGGACATGGCTGGTCAACCTGGCCTACCTCGGCATTGCCGTGCTGCTGAACATCTGGGATACGGTGCCGATGCGCCGGCTCCGTTCTCGTTTGATACTGAAGAGGGCGTTCTGATGTTTGGCGTACTGGACCGCTATATCGGTAAAACGATTCTTACCACCATCATGATGACGCTGTTTATGCTGGTCTCCCTGTCGGGCATCATCAAATTCGTCGACCAGTTGCGCAAGGTCGGACAGGGGAACTATTCGGTATTCGGCGCCGGGCTCTACACGCTGCTCAGCGTGCCGAAAGATATCGAAATCTTCTTCCCGATGGCCGCGCTGCTCGGCGCCCTGCTGGGGCTGGGAACGCTGGCCACGCGCAGCGAACTGGTGGTAATGCAGGCATCGGGATTTACCCGACTGCAAATCGCCGGCGCGGTGATGAAAACGGCGATTCCCCTGGTGCTGCTGACCATGGCGATTGGCGAATGGGTCTCGCCGACGGGCGAACAGATGGCGCGTAACTACCGCTCCCAGATGGTTTCCGGCGGCTCGATGATCTCCACGCAGAATGGCCTGTGGGCCAAAGACGGCAACGACTTCATCTTTATTGAGCGCGTACTCGGCGATAACGAAATTTCCGGGGTCAACATCTATCACTTCGACAAGGAAAACAAGCTGCTATCCGTGCGCTACGCGGCATCGGCCTCGTTTGAGGAAGGCGTATGGAAACTCACCCAGGTGGATGAGTCCGACCTGAGCGACGGCAAACAGATCGGCGGCAGCCAAACCCTGAGCGGCGAATGGAAAACCAACCTGACGCCCGACAAACTCGGCGTGGCGGCGCTCGAACCGAATTCGCTTTCCATCCGTGGACTGCGCGACTACGCCGACTACCTCAAACAAAGCGGACAGGAAGCCAGTCGTTACCAACTGAATATGTGGAGCAAGATATTCTCCCCGATATCGGTCGCGGTGATGATGCTGATGGCGGTATCTTTCATCTTTGGCCCGCTGCGCAGCGTATCCGCCGGGACCCGCATCGTCATCGGCATCAGCTTTGGTTTCCTGTTCTATGTGCTGAATGAAATCTTCCGCCCGCTCAGCCTGGTGTACGGCATACCGCCGGTATTGGGCGCCATATTGCCAAGCGCCGCGTTCCTGGTCGTCAGCGTGGTGTTGCTGCTGAAACGCCGCTAGGCCGAACCGGCAAAGTCACTGAACGGCTATCGCTTCAGTGACTTTGCACCGGCAGGCTGGTTACAGCGCGGCCCGACTCCCCTCCCCGGCGCTGAAAACGCGATAACGCCTTGCCAAAGATGATTTTTTCAGCACTTGACCCGACGGCGGGCGGATTAAAGTTGCGCGCAAGTCGGCAAACGGTATAATGCACCCGTTTTCCGCATACCTCTTCGTGCCGAAGTGGCGAAATCGGTAGACGCAGTTGATTCAAAATCAACCGTAGAAATACGTGCCGGTTCGAGTCCGGCCTTCGGCACCATCGGAACATCAATAGACGTCAATGGACGTCTTTTTTTGTGCCTGAAATCCAGTATCCGCAAGGCTTTCCTCGCTTTTTCACTCAACCTAAGTCAACCTGATTCAATCTACATCAACTTACTGATGCGGATACAACTGCGGGTATATCCCGGTTCGATAATGTTTGTACCCACACAGAACCCTTGAAAGGATATTCATCATGGCTCTGAGTGATGTGAAGGTTCGTGCTGCCAAATCTGAAACAAAAGCCTATAAGCTTAAAGACAGTGTGATCTTGCCCAGCAACGGTGGACACTGCCTTAAGCGAGGTTTCTTTCCTCAAATTGCACCGGGCTTAGCCCGCCGTTAGCACTATGCCGTCGGTGCCGATTGTAGTCTATCTCGATATACTCGAATACCGCCGATTTCATCTCCCCCCGCGTGTTGAACCTCTCTCCGTGGATTAGCTCCACTTTCAGGCTGTGGAAGAAGCTTTCCGCACAGGCGTTATCGTAGCAACAGCCCTTTGCGCTCATACTGCATATCAGTCCATTGTCTTTGATAACACCCTGATAATCATGGGAACAATACTGGCTCCCTCTGTCAGAGTGAACTATCACGCCTCGCGGCATCTTTCGCCGCCACAGCGCCATTTTCAGCGTATTGCACGCCAGTTCCGCCGTCATTCGTTCCGACATCGACCAACCCACCACCCGGCGCGAATACAGGTCGATAACCACCGCCAGGTACAGCCAGCCTTCCTCTGTCCACAGGTAGGTGATATCCCCAACGTACTTCTGGTCCGGCCCCGTTGCACTGAAGTCCTGTTGCAACAGGTTCGGTGCCACCGGCAAGTTATGCCGGCTGTTTGTCGTGGCTTTAAACTTGCGCGCCGCTCTGGCCCGTAATCCCTGACGTCGCAGACTGACCGCCACCGTTTTACGGTTCCAGCCATGGCCAGCTTCACGCAACTCCTGCGTCAAACGGGGCGCGCCATAGCGCTGTTTTGCCTGTATAAAAGCTTGTGCCACCCGCTCATCACACTGCTGACGACGCATCTGCCGCAGCGAGAAGGATTGTCGGCGCTTCAACCACGCATACCAGCCACTGCGCGAGACGCACAGTACCCGGGCCAGGCTTTTCACTGAGAACGCCGCCTGATGTTGGTGTATAAAACCGTACTTCACTTCAGGCGTCTGGCGAAGTAGGTGGCCGCCTTTTGGAGGATGGCCAGTTCCTCATCCCGCTCGGCCAGTTGGCGCTTGAGGCGGGCGATTTCTGTTGCTTGTTGCTGCTCACGCTCAGAGGTGGAGCCCTGCTGACGTTGTTTACTGCGCCAGACGTAGAGTTGAGAGTCGTGCAGGCCGAGCTCCCGGGCAGCTTTGGCTACACCGATACGCTCAGCCAGCGCCTGCTGGCGAAATTCCGGGGTATATTGATTACGGGATGTCTTCTTCACAGATTTTGCTTGCGTCATGGTTCACCTTGTTAACGATTTTACTCGCTTAACAGCGTGTCCACTATTCGTGGGTAGGATCAAGCCTCACCGGGAAGGTGGCAACTTGAAGGCTCTGGTTGTGAACAAATCAGTTTGAATTATGCACAACTTTAGCTATTGAGCAATAGAGTAATTTGCACGTGGGTAAAGCGAACTCTCTGGTTTCTTTGAATATATTGTTATTGCTTTAACGAATTATGATTGACGTCGTAGTATGTACACTCAGATGCGCTATACGGTAGAATTGTGTCTAAAAATGCTCAGATACGTTGAAAATCTGAGACATTTAACAGCAAAAGAATTTTGTAAGGGATAGATTTCTCGTACGAACTTAAGAATCTCAGTCCCTTTGAGACTCTGTGTTACTTGGGCTTAGAGCATCTGAGGAAACACGGATTTGATTTAGAAAATTTTATTAATTTACAAGGTATTCAATACCATATGAATCTCTACTATAAAACAGAACTTGGAAAGCTCTATCTTGGGGACACTCTTGAGGTCCTTAATGATGAGGAGATTAGTAAATATGTAGGGAAAGTAAACCTTATCGTTACATCACCACCTTTCCCATTGAATAATAAGAAAAAATATGGTAATGAAATAGGCGAGGCATACCGAGAATGGTTTAAAAAACTGACACCTGTCTTCAATCAACTCCTTGCTGATGATGGCTCACTTGTCATTGAGATAGGTAACGCTTGGGAACCGGAGAGGCCTGTACAATCAACTTTGCACTTAGAATGTTTGTTTGAAATGACAAAACAGCGGAATTCTGAACTCCGATTAATTCAGGAGTTTATTTGTTATAATCCCGCAAAATTGCCATCTCCTGCTCAGTGGGTCACTGTTAATAGGTTGCGTACTGTTGATAGCTATACTCATGTTTGGTGGCTTGCTAAGACTGATTATCCGAAAGCAGACAATAAAAAAGTCTTACGGCCTTATAGTAAAAGTATGCGGAAATTATTAGAACGCCAAAGTTATAATTCTGGAATGCGTCCATCTGAGCACAATATCAGTGAAAAAGGCTTCCTGAAAGATCATGGTGGAAGCATATCTCACAATTTTTTTGAACTTGAGCCTATAGATGAGTCTCGAGAGGTTCGCTTACCACACAATGTAATGTCTTTCTCAAATGTATCATCTAATGATTTCTTTATTAGAAAATGTAAAGAAATGAACATAAAACCACACCCGGCGAGAATGAACAAAGGTATAGTTAATTTCTTTATTGATTTTCTGACAGATGAAAATGATCTTGTATTTGATCCTTTCGGTGGTAGTAATACAACAGGTTTTTGTGCCGAATTGAAAAAAAGAAGATGGTTAGCAATAGAAGCGGATGAGAAATACGCAGAACAATCAAAAATAAGATTCGAAGACCCTGAATTGAAAAAGGAAATCATATGAATTTAAATTCGGCTTTATCAACAGATTTATTAAAAGAAGGCAGGAATAAGGAACAGTTTGTTGGTCGACCTTTCTATCTATCTTATGATCTTGCCAGACTGTTAGTTTGTGATGCCTGGAAAGCTCAGGTTAAAGGGATACCAGCCGGTTGTTTTCTGCTTGCATTTTACGATGGTGAAGACGGTGTTGAAGAGGCTGTATTGCTTAGGGCACTTTCTCAGACAAAACTCCCTACTGATAATGATGTAATATCATCAATGATAGAGTATTACAAGGATAACTTAGATATATCGGGGCGAGCTGGTAGTTTGAAAGGCGGGAAGTTAGATGAATTTACACGTTACGAATTTAGCTTTTCAGGTTTAGAATGTAGGGTTCTCGGTGTATTTTATAGAACACAGAAAGGGAATATAGAATTTGGTGCTGACCTTGAGAACTTTTATGCAGCTAATAATTACACTGTATACAAAGCCAATGGAGATGTTCTTGAATTTATAGTTAATCAACGAGATGATGGAGGTCTAGTTGGTCAGGACTCTGAATTTAAAATTGGTAGCGTAAGATATTCATCTAGCCGTAGACATCAATCTCAAGAGGAAAATGTTAATGTATGGGTAAATCCTAAAGATTTTTTAGGAAAAAGGTCTGCTATGTTTGGGATGACCCGTACTGGTAAGTCGAACACTGTAAAAAAAGTGATAGAAGCAACAGAGGAAATTTCAAGAAAAGCTTTAATGCTATTGGATTCGGCTTCTCCTGAAACATCTGAGTTTACATCTTCTGGAAGTCCAACATTTCCAGTAGGGCAGATTATATTTGATGTGAATGGTGAGTATGCAAATGCAAATAGACAGGATTCTGGTACAGCTATCTATGATCTATATAAAGAAAAGGTTTATAGATATAGTGTATTAGAGAAAAATGATTTTAAAGTGATGAAAGTTAATTTCTTTAAAGATATTGAAAGTGGTTTTAGTCTTATATCTAGTTACTTTCAAGAGCAATCTTTAGGGGGCGACTATGTTAACAACTTTATTGCAGTTAGTTTTGAAAAACCGGAAAGCACAAATCTGAATGGTTCAGAATGGACAAGATATAATAGATTAGTTGCTGCCTATAAATGTTGTTTGTACAGAGCTGGTTTCAAAGCGCCGAATGGTGAAAAAATTAAATTTACTGGTGCGGCGGAAATCAATGGTGAAATTCTAGAGGGTAGAGTTTTGGATCCTAAACAAGGATTAACCCTTGAAGAGGCTTGCACATGGTTTGAAAGAGTATGGGAACAATATGACGAGCTGAAATTTTTCAAAGATTATATAAATAAGAAAGGATATGAATGGGCAAATGATGATTTAAAATCAATGATGGTATTTTTAACGACTTACAAATTACCGGGTAAAAAAAATCAAGTAAGTGGTTATAAGAAGATTCGTGTAAAACAATTGCATAATTTACACACTACGAGTATGGATGAATCGTTTGAAATAGAAATTCCTCGTCTGCTACAACAAGGTAAAATTGTTATTGTTGACTTGTCACAAGGTGAACCGGTAGTCCAGCGATTATTCTCTGAGAAAATTTGTCGTTCCACATTCAATATCTCCATGGATCGCTTTATCAATAACCTTCCAAATAATTTTATCCAATTTTATTTTGAAGAGGCACATAACTTATTTCCTAAAAAAGATGATAAAGATCTTAGTCAGATATATAACAGAATTGCTAAAGAAGGAGCTAAGCTACATTTAGGGATGATATATGCTACTCAAGAGGTTAGTTCTATTAGCTCGAATATACTAAAGAATACACAAAACTGGTTTATCGCACATCTGAATAACATTGATGAAACAAAAGAGCTTGAGAAATATTATGATTTTAAAGATTTTACACATTCATTAGTTAATTTTTCTGCAACTAATGATAAAGGTTTTGTTAGGATGAAAACTTATACAAATCCTTTTATTGTTCCGGTCCAAATTGATCGTTTTTTAGCTAATAAGGGTATGTGATGAGTTATAGTGCAAAAGGCAATCGCCCATTTGAGTGGGCTAGTAAATCACAACATACTCATGTGATCAATGATCCGTCTGTCCAAAATTTGATGAATAGATGTAAATTCCCCTCTACCAATGAAGAGTCGAAAAATGATGTCCTTGAGCATTCTATTGAAATAAATACAGGTGTATCTAGGGACGTAACGACCATCATAGCTGTCGATGGTGGTTATACTGAGGTTACTGTAAGGAAAAATTATCCGAGCTCAAAGGTTGCATTCTTTCAATTTGGTGGACTGGAATTTAGTTTAGAGGACTTAAAACAGTTGGGGGATTATCCCTTTATCCATCCAGAAAAAATGGAAAAATTCAAAAAACTAGCAAGATTTAAACTTGCCATCCCTACAAAGGCAACGTCTTTAGATTCTCTTTCAATGGTTGATTCTGTCAGAATACCTATAATTGAGTTTTTTAATGAGAGTAGGGACGGTAAGAAATATATAGACACACTTAAGTGGTTAGTATTTAATGAGTTTAAAAAGAGAAGCATCGACTGTGATTCATCTCTTCACCAAATAACATTTGGGAGTTTGCCTAAACGGAATGGAGAGATATTTAAAGATGTTATTGTTAATAAATTTGATATAGATAATCAGGGGTATTTTATTTATGGCGGAGAGACATTTAATCTTATTGATATTTTAAGGTTTCATGAGGTTGTAGATGAAGAGTTAGGGGCTAGCGGTATTTTAGGATACTTGACGAATGTGATTGAGCATATAATTATTGTTCATTGCATAAAAGAAATTGTAACTCGGAAACCTTCATTTTTGAAACGATTTCTTTTCATTAAAGATGGCCCTTTAGGTTTCTTTGGTCAAACAGCAAAATTGCATAAAGATATGAGGGAATTATGTAACTTATATATTGATGAGTATTCGCTAAAATTAGTCGGCTTAGAAAAATCAGGTTCTTTTGTTGAACATGCAGAGCAAATCTCTTCTGGAGATAGTGCTTGTTTGCTAAAAGGTCAAGCGCTGCCACTTTTTAATAATTATATTTATAAACATATACTTCCTGGCCCTACCACTGAAGAGGAGTTAGATAAGGTTCCTCCATATGCCTCAACTTCTTATTACAGCGGGAAGTTGATTTATCGTAGTAAATCGGATAGGGTTTGGGTTTTAACTATACCTATTAAAAACAGTGAAGAAATCAAAAGATTAAATAGAAATTCATTCTCTAATTTAGATGAGATTCTTAATGTTGTTGAACATCTGAAGTGTGACATGTATGAGAATGCTATTGTACCTATCGCATTAGTTAATCAGCTAGTATCTCTTGCAAATCACCCATCTTCTAATATGTTAGAAAAATTTGCCATTCAATCAATGAATGAATAAGTGCACTATATCTTAGACATGAAGGTGAATTAATGTTCACCTTCATGTCCTGTTAAAATAATTAAGTGTATATGATTTTCTATAGACATATTAGGTATGTTTATTATTAATATTGTTTATTCACAATAATCTCCCCACCGCCGGTTGCGGTAGGAATAGCCGTTACCGGCTACCCCCCGCACAGATCCGGACGTGCGCTGCTAACGCATCCGGCTCCTACTTCGGGTGTCTGGCGTAGAAACGCTGCACAGGATAAGGATGGACGACTCTGGGTTTGGGGAGCCAACGCTCTGCCAGTGAGCTGTAACGTTCCCAACTCATGCTGTGGCGTTGGCTTCTTCGCCTCAGGGATTTCAGCCACATTCGCTTTACTTCCCTCACGAACTGACCTACCGCTCTGGCATTGAAGGGAACACCGTAATAATTTATGTGTCCCTGCACTACCCGCTTCAGCCAGCTACCCGTTTGGGCGGGCTTCTCGTGCAGTCGTTTACGAAGTGCCTGCTTTATTTGCTTCAGTTGCGTCAGGCGCCGTTTCCGTTTCGTTGTGCGCATCACCGCATCCTTACCGGTATGTAATCGCCCGATATAGTGCGTGAAACCCAAAAAATCAAACGTGTGATCTGTCCTTGATTTAGTGCCCACCTTGTTTTCAAATCAGTCAACGAAAGCGAGGTCACTATGACGAGACAACAATATACCCCGGAGTTCAAGCGCAGAGCCGTGGCGTTACTGCTCGAAAGCGGCAAGTCTGTTGCCCGTATGGCACAGGAGCTTGATATCAAAGAGAACACGCTCTATAACTGGAAAAAACTCTATCAGGATAAGGCGGATGCCGCTTTTTCCAACTCGCCCCAGCTTTCCGAACAGGAGCTGGAAATTCGCCGCCTTAAAGCCAAAATCGCCGAACTGGAAGAGGATAAGCTCATCCTGAAAAAAGCGGCGGCGTTCTTTGCGCGGGAAAGCCGCTAAGATACGCCATGGTCGCTCAGTTATCGGCTTTCCATGCGGTGAAACGGGTTTGCCTGCTGCTCAATGTCAGCACGCGGGGTTACTGGTCGTGGCGCAACCGAACGCCTGGTCTGCGACGACAGGAGGATGACATACTGAGCCGGCGGCTCATTCAGTTGCATCACGACAGCCGGGGAACTTATGGTATCCGGCGTCTGCAAAGTGATTTACAGGATGAACAGCGTTTTCATGGTAAAAGCCGCATCAGCCGTCTGATGAAACAGTCCGGTCTGAAAGCCGCGAATCAGACGCGCTATAAAGTGACGACGAACAGCCGGCACGATTATCCGATAGCGCCCAATCTGCTAAACCGGGAATTTAGCCCGGCAGAAGCGGATGTGGCGTGGGCTACGGATATAACGTATATCCGCACGGAAGAAGGCTGGCTGTATCTGGCGACAGTCATAGACCTGTATTCCAGACGAATAATCGGCTGGAGTCTGAGTAACAGACTGAAAACTCAGGTTGTGATTGACGCACTGGAAATGGCGATAAAACAGCGAAAGCCGACAAGGCAGGTAATAGCGCATTCGGACAGAGGGAGTCAATATGCGAGCCATCGATATCGGGATGTACTGAAAGATAACGATTTGCGCTGCTCAATGAGCGGAAAAGGTTGCTGTTACGACAATGCGGTAATGGAAAGCTTCTATCACACGCTGAAAACGGAGCTGATGCGGGGAAAAGGGTTTGTCAGCAGAGAACAGGCGATGAACGCCATATTCGATTATATAGAGGTGTTTTACAATCGCCGTCGCAAACATTCGACACTGGGTTATCAAACGCCGGTGGATTATGAAATGGCGGCGTAATTAGGTGGGAATAATTGAGCCTGTACATAAATTTGTGTAATTGCCTGATTTTGATATGTTCAATCCAACATCAAAAGCAGGTTAATTTATGGACGAAAAACAGTTACAAGCCCTGGCTAACGAACTGGCCAAAAATCTCAAAACCCCTGAAGATCTCAGCCAGTTCGATCGCCTGCTGAAAAAAATCAGTGTCGAAGCCGCCCTTAATGCTGAAATGACCCACCATCTCGGGTACGAGAAAAATCAGCCCAAAACGGGTCCCAACGCCCGCAACGGGTATTCCACAAAAACTGTCATTACCGGCGATGGCCCGCTGGAACTGCGTACTCCGCGTGATCGTGACGCCACATTCGACCCTCAACTGGTGAAGAAAAATCAGACTCGTATAACCAGCATGGATAATCAAATTCTGTCGTTATACGCCAAAGGCATGACTACCCGCGAAATCGTCGCGACGTTTAAGGAACTGTATGACGCGGAGGTGTCGCCGGCCCTGATTTCAAAAGTCACGGACGCGGTGATGGAACAGGTTGTTGAATGGCAGAATCGGCCGTTGGATAGTCTTTATCCCATTGTTTATCTTGACTGTATTGTCCTTAAGGTCCGACAGGACAGCCGCGTCATCAACAAATCCGTGTTCCTGGCCCTGGGCATCAATATCGACGGTCAGAAAGAGCTATTGGGTATGTGGCTGGCGGAAAATGAGGGGGCGAAGTTCTGGCTGAATGTGCTGACGGAGCTTAAAAACAGAGGCCTGAACGACATTCTCATCGCCTGCGTTGACGGTCTGAAAGGCTTCCCTGACGCAATTAACGCGGTATATCCGCAAACCCGCATCCAATTGTGCATCGTCCATATGGTGCGTAACAGCCTGCGCTTCGTCTCATGGAAGGACTATAAGGCCGTCACTCGCGACCTGAAGGCGGTTTATGGGGCAGCGACGGAAGAAGCGGCGTTGCAGGAGTTGGAAACGTTTGCCAGGGTCTGGGATGAGCGTTACCCGCAAATCAGCCGGAGCTGGCGGGCAAACTGGGCGAATCTGTCAACGTTCTTCGCGTACCCGGATGACATCCGTAAGGTGATTTACACGACCAATGCCATAGAATCGCTGAACAGCGTCATCCGGCATGCGCTCAAGAAGCGCAAGGTGTTCCCAACAGATGACTCAGTGAGGAAAGTGGTGTGGCTGGCGATACAGTCGGCATCAAAAAAATGGACGATGCCGATACAAAACTGGCGGCTGGCGATGAGCCGCTTTATTATCGAGTTCGGTGACCGCCTGGACGGTCACTTCTGAGAAACGGCATTTACACAGAATCGTGTACAGGGTCCCGGTGGAGTCTGTCATGAAGTCCGTGGATATTGTCATGCAGGTTATCTGCGTAACGCTCCCATGTGACCCCATCGCAGCCCGGTGCGGACTGGCGCTTGAGTTGCAGAAAGCTCTGCCACAGCAGGCTTTCATCCATGTGGTGAAAAAGATTAGTAAACTGTTGCTTCTTATTCTGTTTCGCTATTTTTCGCACAGCCGGCAGGCGTGACGTCGCATTTTCCCGGCTCTGTGTCCGGATACGGGCGCACTGTTGGCTGTTCCCCTCAGTCGGAAGCCTTCCCTCCATCAATTCCGCCACATTGTTACCTGTCTTGTTCACTGATTTCTCCGGTACTATGCTTCCGTCCGACTTCCTGAACACGGCACTATCTCCGCACGACGGCTTAAACGGCCCCGGCCCATGTGCTCATCATGGGCAGCCGTTCAGGATCTCCCAGGTTCCGTGTGTAGAACTTCCTCACATGCACAGGGTCTCCGACCCCGGGAGGCATGACTGTGGCTCGCCAATAACACCACCGTCATTGTTGGTTTCTGCTTCGCTTAACAGCATCACCGCCTCCAATTCCCGATTACGTGGCTCAATACCTGGCCTATGAGTACCTTCGCTAACACTTCACGCCAGAAGTTACCCGCTGACGCGCATAGCTAAAGGACCGGGCGAGTGGCTAACCTTTACCCGGAAGGGACTTTCACCCTCTGTTCTATCACCAGCTTTCCTGGCGTACTAAGCGTCCGGCAAACTCATATTGTTAACAAAACTCTGCTGCCACATGCTGTCCTCATTCAATAAAACGAACCTGAGGTAAAATATGGCAAAACGTTATTCTCACCGTGAACGGCAACAGCATCTCGACGCCTGGCAACAGAGCGGGTTAACTAAACAACACTATTGCCGGCAACACGATTTGAACCCGGCCACCTTTTATTACTGGCTCAAACATCATCACGATGACGCTACCGTGGCCGCTCCCGCAGCATTCATTCCTGCGCGCCGGGTTATGCCAGGGAATAACGACGCCGACACGGTGACGCTCAACCTCCCCAACGGGTGTTCGGTCTGCTGTCTTCCCGCTCAGTTGCGGGCCGTGATGCAGGCCCTGTCCCTGTGTTAACGCCGCAACACATCTGGCTGGCGCGCGAACCGGTCGATATGCGCCGGGGGATTGATACCCTGACCCAATACATTACCGACCACCTGCACCAACCCTGGCAAGGGGAAGCCGCTTTTGTCTTCTGCAACAAGGCGCGCTCGCGTATCAAAGTCCTGCGTTGGGACAAGCACGGCGTCTGGCTGTGTCTTCGCCGTCTTCATCAGGGGCATTTTATCTGGCCGAAACAGGGGGATGTCGCCTGGATACTGTCGCCGGAACAGTTCGACTGGCTGATGAAAGGCATCGACTGGAAACGCGTCGACGGGCTGGATTTAACTCAATGGAAATAAAGATAAAAATTAATTAAGGCATTGATTTTAAATGACAACAATATCCTGCCTTGATAAAATAAAGGCATGGATATCGACTCGCTGCTGACTTCACAAAATCCCGATGACCTGCGCTCTCTGGCGTTGAAATTACTCGCGGACCTTGAGCAGCAGACGCAGCGAAACCAGACGCAGGCAGGTTATATCCAGCAACTGGAAGAGGCGCTGAAAAATGCCCGTCACTGGCGTTTTGGCCGTAAAAGTGAAGCCTTCCAGGGTGAACAGCGCGGACTGTTCGATGAAGATATCGAGGCCGATGCCGCCGATATCGAGCAGCAGCTGGTCACATTATTACCCGAACCTGAAGCGGAAAAACCCGCAGTGCCTAAGCGCCGACCGCTGCCGCCTGAACTGCCGCGCCAGGATATCCACCTGGCCCCGGCATCCGATAGCTGCCCGGACTGCGGCCATGCCCTGCGCTTCATCCGCGACGAAATCAGCGAGCGGCTGGAGTATGTACCGGCCCGCTTCATCGTGCATCGCCATATCCGTCCGCAGTTCAGCTGTGAACACTGCGATACCGTCGTCAGTGCCGCGCTTCCGGCGCAGCTGATAGAAAAAGGCCAGCCCGGTCCGGGCCTGCTGGCGCAGGTGGTGTGTGCCAAAAGCCTTGACCACCTGCCGCTCTACCGTCAGCAGGCGATATATCAACGCAGCGGTGTCGACCTCCCGCGCAGTACCCTGGCGGGCTGGTTCGGGGCGGTTGGCGCGGCGCTCAAACCGCTGGCCGACGCGCTCCATCACGACCTGTTGCAGCATCCGGTGCTCCAGGCCGACGAAACCCCGCTGTCCATCCTCGACCCCGGCAAGGGGAAAACCCGGCGTGGTTACCTCTGGGCCTATATCACCGCCCGGGGTGCTGACCGGTCGATAGTGCTTTATGACTGTCAGCCGGGACGCAGTGGCCAATATGCCCGTGATGTGCTTGAGGGCTGGCGCGGCACCCTGGTGGTGGACGGTTATGCCGGTTACCAGGCGCTGTTCGACAGCGGCCAGGCACTTGAGGCCGGCTGCTGGGCACACGCCCGGCGCAAGTTCTTCGAGCTGTTCACTGCCAACAAAAGCCCGGTAGCCAAACTGGCTCTCGATGCTATCCGTGAGTTGTACAAACTTGAGCGTAAAATCAAACAGCGGCCGGCGGATAAAAAACGCCAGTGGCGACAGCGCTATGCGAAACCCCGGCTGGCGGTCTTCCATCAGTGGCTGGTGTCGCAACAGCCGCAGGCCGCGCCCAACTCCGCGCTGCGCAAAGCGTTGGACTACACCCTGAAACGCTGGCCGGCCTTACTGCGTTATCTGGATGACGGGCGGGTCCCCATAGACAATAACCGCACGGAAAACTGCATCCGTCCGGTAGCCGTAGGCCGCAAGAACTGGCTTTTTGCCGGATCGCTGCGCGCCGGGCAAAGGATGGCGTCTATCCTGAGCCTGCTGGAAACCGCGAAACTGAACGGCCACGATCCTTATATCTGGCTACGTGACGTATTAACGCGCTTGCCTACCTGGCCCAACAACCGGATCAGCGAGTTGTTGCCCTACGCCGAAAATAGCTTTAGCTGATACCGACCAGTCTATAATGTTACTTCAGTGGCGCAATGTGAGTTCGTCGGACGCTTACCCTTTATTCGTTTTTACGCTGCAGATTTTAGCCCGGTTTCTGGCTTATCCGGATTCAGCATCACTACACCTATAAAAATATAACGTTTAGGCTCTCCCGCAAAAAACAGTTTAGCAAAATCAACGAGGAGTTTTATTGATGCAGAGCTAATCGCTTTGTGCCGATACGGCCATCACCTGATCGTTGATCAATTTGGCCCCCGAGTCATGTGATCGCGCCTCACGCCGCTTTAGAATATAAACCCGCCACCGCAGTTATTACCCCCGACCCATACAGCGCTGGCGACGATCATCTACCCGCTTCGCGAACCACGCCGTGGTCAGTTTGCGGGTGATTTTCGGGCTTTCCAGCGCGATGCCCGGCAGGATTTCACGCGGTGCCCTCTGCCCCGCCGATTTATCGGCCAGCGCATAGACCCGTTCATACAGACTGGTTTTTTCAAACGCCAGGCTATCCCCCTTCTCCAGCGCCCGGCGGATCGCGGCATCGCTCATATCAAGACGTTTGCCGAGCGAACGTACCGCCCGTTCGGTCGCTCCCGCTTTATCGGAGCCGTGATTGATCAAATCGCCATCCAGCGCCAGCGGAATGCCGCTTAACCGGCTGACGGCACGCTGGAATGCCGCATTGCGGCTGGCGTACCAGCCGGCGTTAAAATCGGCAAAACGGTAGAGGGAGCGGGAATAATTCGCCGGATAACCCAGCAGGTGCATAATGCCGAAATACATTCCCCCGCGACGGCTGAATACTTCACGGCGAATGGAGCCGTCAACCTGGTAGGGGTAGTTTTTGGCGTTGGCCTCGGCGAACGCGATGCTCACCTGCATCGGCCCGCCGGTATGCACCGGGTTCAGGCGGCCGAACAGTTTTTGCCCCATCGGCACCATATTGATGAAATCGTCAAAAATGGCGCTCAGCTCTTTTTCACTGCGCACCTTGTCCAGCCGTTCGCTGTAACTCTTGCCGTTGGGAGATTTGATCAACAGCGCGGTGCGCACCAGAAAAGGCGGGATATGAAGTTTTTCCGCCCGGCGATCAATCTCCTGCCAGGCGATTTTCGCCAGACCCGGCACCTGCGGATCGGCCTTGAACGTCGATTCCTGTTCGGTGACCGCCAGTACCGAGCACAGGTTTTCATCGCTGGGATCGATGGCCTGCGCGCTAAAAGCCGCGGCGATATCCGTCGCCCAGCCCTGACGATCGCCGACATTGGCCGGCATCAGTTGCAGCAGCCGGGCTTTGACATCCGCCGGGCGCGGCGCCGGCGTCTGCGAGGTCTGGCTCGAGCACCCGGCCAGCGTCAGCAACGCCATCAGACAAAGCGGGCGCAGCCCGGAAACGCGGTAATATGACATCTTATTCCTGAGTATGAGGAGGAAAGCCGAGCAACGTTAACGCAGCAGGCGCCGATGATCCAGCGGACAAAGAGCAGTCGTACGCTTTTGTCGCCACAAGACCGCTTGCAGCGCGGCATCGGGAAAAATTTCACAAAACTCATATTAATCTTATTTAAAATCATTAAGTTGCTATATTTTCGACATTTTTACAACGCGAGGTGATATTTTTCGCCTCCGTTAACTTCAGCGTAGCTACACCTAGTTATAAGAAAAAATTAATCAGTGACATGCGCTGCATTTTTTCCAGGATCGGATGGCTAAGATGGCGTCAGTCAGCACGCCTACCGGCAATGCATATGGGTTAAACTACACGTTTAGTTAAGTGTTTCAACAATCCAGTGCCCTTGCACCCTAGGCAATATCAAATGGTCAAACGAACAATGTCAGCCAATAAGTCGATTGATATGTATGCAGTCCACGTCTTCGTGACGGTGGCTGAGGCAGGAAGCATGACCGCGGCCGCCACGCGGTTAGGGCTGACGCCGTCAGCGGTCTCGCAAACAATCAGGCTATTGGAGGATGATTTTGGCGTGATGCTGGTCAACCGGGGCAGACGCCCTTTTGTGTTGACGCCCTACGGCATTGCGTTAAAAAACCGGGGCGAGGTGCTTACCGAAGAGATCGCCAACCTGAAAGCGCAGGTTCTGGAGGCGGGGCGCGGCATCAAACCCGACCTGCGCATCGGTCTGGTCGACTCTTTCGCCATCACCTGCGGTTCGGTGTTCACCAAACGGCTGTTAAGCAGTTCGTCGCAGTTGCTGATCCGTACCGGATTAAGTCCGCAGCAGGGGGAAGCCCTGATGCGTCGCGAACTGGATCTTATCGTGACCAGCGATCCGCTGATGGATACGGACAGCGTGGTGCGCTACCGGCTGTTTACCGAAGGCTATTTTATTATTACCCCTCCGGAATATCGCCAACGCATAAAAACCATCGAGGATATTCGCGAGCTGTCCGCCGCGCTGCCGCTGGTGAGGTTTAATCGCAATTCACAGATTGGCATGCAGATTGAGCGCTATCTGCGCAGAATCGATATTCGCGTTCCCAATATGCTCGAATTTGATAATGCGGATACCTTAACCTCCATGGTGTCGGCGGGAATCGGCTGGGCCGTTACCAGCCCCATCAGTTTTTTACAATCGGAAACCTATTCCCGGCAGGTTCTGACGCATATGCCGGAGCCGCTGAATATTAAACGTTCGCTTTATATTGTCGGGCATCGTGACGAGTACAGCGCTTTTTTTGACGAAGCATGCGATGTGACCCATGAAATTATCAAGACCGTATTTATTCCGAAACTGAAGAACCTGAATCGGGGCATCGAAAAACTGGTGTCTATTAATTCAGAGGATGCGGAATAGCGCGTCGATAAAGTTTTCGGCAGTAAGGAGAGGCGCCATCCGTGTAGGTAAAACAGCATTATAAAATTAGCGCGCTGCAACGCGATAATTGGGGGTTAATCATCCTGAAAATAATTCCCGAACATGATTGATAAAATCGTGATGGTTGAACATCGTCTTAAAAATAAGCAAGCCGTATTTTCCACCGATGTTAATCATCGGCTCAATATTCGAAATATAGTCCAATGCAATAAAGGATAATGGTTATGTCAAATAACATCCGTATAGAAGAAGATCTGTTAGGTACACGTGAAGTTCCCGCCAATGCGTATTACGGCGTTCATACGCTACGGGCTATTGAAAATTTTTATATCAGCGACAATACCATCAGCGATATTCCGGAATTCGTCCGCGCCATGGTGATGGTGAAAAAAGCGGCGGCGTTGGCCAACCGCGAATTGCAGACCATTCCGCGCAAGATTGCCGATACGATTATCCAGGCCTGTGACGAAGTGCTGAATAACGGCAAATGCATGGACCAGTTTCCGGTGGACGTCTATCAAGGGGGCGCCGGCACCTCGGTTAATATGAACACCAACGAAGTGCTGGCGAATATCGGTCTGGAGTTGATGGGGCATCAAAAGGGCGAATATCAATACCTCAATCCCAACGACCATCTGAACAAATGCCAGTCCACCAACGACGCCTACCCGACCGGTTTTCGCCTGGCGGTATACAGCTCCATCCTGAAACTGGTGGATGCCATCGCCCAGTTGGGTCAAGGGTTCGAGCGTAAAGCCAAAGAGTTTGAACATATCCTGAAAATGGGCCGCACCCAGTTGCAGGATGCGGTTCCGATGACGCTGGGTCAGGAATTCCACGCTTTCAACATCCTGCTGAAAGAAGAAAACAAGAATCTGCTGCACATCGCCGAACTGCTGCTGGAAGTGAATCTGGGCGCCACCGCCATCGGCACCCGTCTGAACACCCCGGATGAATATCAGCACCTGGCCGTGAAGTATCTGGCGCAGGTCAGCGGACTGCCGTGCGTGCCGGCCGAAGACCTGATCGAAGCGACCTCCGACTGCGGCGCCTATGTGATGGTGCACAGCGCCCTCAAGCGTCTGGCGGTGAAACTGTCGAAGATCTGTAACGACCTGCGTCTGCTCTCTTCCGGCCCGCGCACCGGTTTGAACGAAATCAACCTGCCGGAGTTGCAGGCGGGGTCTTCCATTATGCCGGCGAAGGTTAACCCGGTGGTGCCGGAAGTGGTGAATCAGGTGTGCTTCAAGGTTATCGGCAACGACACCTGCGTTACCATGGCGGCGGAAGCGGGCCAGCTCCAGCTGAACGTGATGGAACCGGTGATTGGGCAGGCCATGTTCGAGTCAACCCATATTCTGACCAACGCCTGCTATAATCTGCTGGAGAAATGCGTCAACGGCATTACCGCCAATAAAGAGGTGTGCGAAGCGTATGTCTTTAACTCCATCGGCATCGTGACCTACCTGAACCCGTTTATCGGCCACCATAATGGCGATATCGTCGGGAAAATTTGCGCCGAAACCGGCAAGAACGTGCGTGAAGTGGTACTGGAGCGCGGCCTGCTCACCGAAGAGCAACTGGACGACATCTTCTCCATTCAAAACCTGATGCATCCGGCCTATAAAGCCAAACGCTACACCGACGACAAAGAATCCGTTTAATCACCCTATTTGCCAACAACGGTCAGGCACATGGTTATCCACGCCATGTGCCGTCAACCCATAAATAAAAAATCATAAAAATCATAATAATAGATATACTCGACCGCTTTCGAGATGCAGAGAGGCGATAACCGGACGAATCCTGAAGCGGTGAATCAGTTCGGCGATCGGGCGCGGCCCGCGCTCCTGCAACGCCAAAGAAGGCGGGTATATCACATTGTATTAAGGAGCATTGTATGCTGATCCCGGAACTCATTGTTGTGCTGTTCGCCATCTACCTGGGGGCGCGGCTCGGAGGCATAGGTATCGGCTTTGCCGGAGGCCTGGGCGTGCTGATTCTTACACTGGGTTTTCATATCAAGCCGGGGGCGATCCCGTTCGATGTTATCGAAATCATCATGGCGGTTATCGCCGCTATCGCCGCCATGCAGGTGGCGGGCGGCATGGATTATCTTGTCAGCCTGGCGGAAAAACTGCTGCGCCGGCACCCTAAATACGTCACCTTTCTGGCCCCGCTGGTAACCTATTTTATGACCCTGCTGGCCGGTACGGGGCATACCGCCTTCTCGACGCTGCCGGTTATCGCGGCGGTGGCCAAGGAACAGGGAATAAGGCCTTCACGCCCGCTGTCGATCGCCGTGGTGGCTTCGCAGGTGGCGATTACCGCCTCGCCGATTTCCGCCGCGGTGGTGTTTGTCGCCGGTATTCTGGAGCCCTACGGCATCGGTTATCTGACGCTGTTGGGTATTTGCATTCCCACCACCCTGACCGCCGTCCTGCTGGCCGCCGTCATCACCAATTTCCTGGGCAAGGAGCTGAAAGATGATGAAATTTATCAGGAGCGTTTGAGAAAAGGCGACGTCGCCGTAGGCAATATCAATACGCAGGAGATAAAACCCGGCGCCAAGGTGTCGGTGCTGCTGTTCCTGATCGGCATTATCGCAGTGGTGTTTTACGCCACGGCGATCAGCGATAACGTCAAACTGATCGCCAACCCGGTATTGCCGCGCAATGAGGCCATCGTGGTGTTTATGCTGACCATCGCCACGCTGATTTGCCTGGTCGCTAAAATCGATACCGCGAAAGTGCTCACGGCCAGTACCTTCCGTTCGGGGATGAGCGCCTGCGTCTGCGTGATGGGCGTCGCCTGGCTGGGGGATACTTTCGTCAAGGCGCATATCAGCGACATTCAGGAAACCGCCGGCACGCTGTTGCAGAGCTACCCGTGGATGCTGGCCGTGGTGCTGTTTTTCGCCGCCATGCTGCTCTATTCACAGGCAGCCACCGCCAAGGCGCTGATGCCCGCGGCGCTGCTGCTCGGGGTTTCGCCGATAACCGCCGTCGCGTCGTTCGCCGCCGTTTCCGCCCTGTTCGTCTTGCCGACCTACCCGACCTTGCTGGCCGCGGTGGAAATGGATGACACCGGCTCGACCCGCATCGGGAAATATGTGTTCAACCACTCGTTTCTGATACCCGGCGTGCTGACCATTTCGCTGTCGGTCATCTTCGGCTTTATTCTCGGCAATATCCTGCTGTAACTCGCCAGGTGAGCGGCGCCCGGCAAGCGCCGCCACTGTTTCTTCCATAGTAGAAAACCGCGCTTTGATATATGATGCATATATCAAACATCATTTGGGAGGACATGCCGATGCCCCGCATTGTCATCGATTTACCTGAAGAGGATCTCCGACAGCTGGATAACCTGAAGGCCATTCGCCGCGTGGCGCGGGCCGAGATAATCAGGCAAGCTCTGGCCGGCTATCTGGAAAATAATCGCGCGGATGGCAATAACAATGCATTTGGCCTGTGGAAAGACCAGAACATTGACGGGGTTGATTATGAAAATCAGCTCCGCGAGGAGTGGGAATGACGGCTCAATCGGTCCTGTTTGATACCAATATCCTGATTGATTATTTAAACGGTATTGCGCAGGCGAAAAACACCCTTGAAAAATTTAGCCACAAACCGGCCATCAGCGTTATTACCTGGATGGAAGTGATGGTCGGCGCGAAAAAAATGTCCCAGGAGCAAGAAACCCGGACTCGCCGGTTTTTAGCGCAGTTTTCGTTACTGCCGGTGACCGATGAAGTATCTGAACGCGCCGTTATAATCCGCCATGAAACTAAAATAAAACTGCCTGATGCGATCATATGGGCGACGGCTCAGGTAAACGCCAGGACGCTGATTTCGCGCAACCCGAAAGACTTTGGCCCCGAGTCAGGCGTGATTGCGCCTTACCAGCTTTAGAATATAAACCCTTCACCGCTATTTTTCCCTTCAATCAGAAAAGCACGTCCACAGGCGGCGTAAGCCGTGATAACGTAGAAAATATCAGGTAAGCGGGGGTCATCCCGGCGTTAATCGCCCGGTGCGGCCAAAAAAGAGATAAAGGTGATATCGGTTATGACAAGCAAGAAAACGGCAACAGTATTGGTCAGCGCGGGGCGCAGCAAAAAATTTACCCAGGGATCGGTCAACCCCGTCATTCAGCGGGCCTCCTCTCTGGTATTCGATACCGTCGAGGACAAGAAGCACGCCGCCATCAATAGGGCCAGGGGCGCGTTATTCTACGGCCGGCGCGGCACATTGACCCATTTCTCTTTGCAGGAAGCGATGGTCGAACTGGAAGGCGGCGCGGGCTGTGCGCTGTATCCCTGCGGCGCGGCGGCGATCGCCAATACGATCCTTTCGTTCGTGGCGGCGGGCGACCATCTGCTGGTGACCGGCTCCGCCTATGAACCCACGCAGGGCTTCTGTGATACGGTTCTGAGTAAGATGAATATCAGCACCACCTATTTCGACCCGTTGATCGGCGCCGGCATCAGCGAGCTTATACAGCCAAACACCAAGGTCGTGTTTCTTGAATCGCCCGGCTCCATCACCATGGAAGTACAGGATGTCCCGGCGATTGTGCAGGCCGTTCGCCGCGTCAATCCGGAGATCGTGATCATCATGGATAACACCTGGGCGGCGGGCGTGCTGTTCAAAGCGCTGGAGTCCGGGGTCGATATCTCGGTGCAGTCCGGCACCAAGTATATTGTCGGCCACTCCGATGCCATGCTGGGTACGGCGGTGGCGAACGAGCGCTGCTGGGTCCAGCTACGCGAGCATTCGTATCTGATGGGGCAAATGGTGGATGCCGATACCGCCTATGTCGCCAGCCGCGGCCTGCGTACGCTGGGGATCCGGCTTAAACAGCATCAGGAAAGCGGCATTCGCATCGCAAAATGGCTATCTGAACGCCCCGAAGTGGCGGTGGTCAATCACCCCGCCCTGCCGGAATGCAAAGGCCATGAATTCTACGTGCGCGATTTTAAAGGAAGCAGCGGCCTGTTCTCATTTGTATTAAAAGACAAACTGAGCAAAACGCAGCTGGCCCACTATCTGGATAACTTTGAACACTTCAGTATGGCGTATTCATGGGGCGGCTTTGAATCGCTGATTCTGGCCAACCAGCCGGACGATCTGGCATCGATCCGTCCGGCGGCCGGCATCGATTTCAGCGGCACGCTGATTCGGTTACATATCGGGCTTGAAGACTGCGACGATTTAATCGACGATCTGGCCAGCGGCTTTAACCGGATCAAGGAAGTGTGATAGACCGCCGGGCATCTATTTGATTTAACTGCATCAGCGATGGGTAAAGCGTGTATCATGGTAAGGTATTTTATTGACCGATACCGCTTTGCCCTAACTTAACGATTATCCTAATAAGCATTTAACCTTAACAAATTAAGCTTTTAGCCCTGCGTTGCCATCCGCGAATCAAGCACGATAGGATCGGCCATTTTTAGGGCTTCAGTCACCTGGCAGGACGTAATATGAGTGTGGTTCACGACATTATTCAGGCGCTATGGCAGCAGGATTTCAGCGCGCTGGCCGATCCCCATGTCATCTGGGTGGTTTACGGTATTTTGTTTACCACCCTGTTTTTGGAAAACGGTTTGCTGCCCGCCTCTTTTCTTCCCGGCGACAGCCTGCTGCTGCTGACCGGAGCCATGATCGCCAAGGGCGTGATGAGTTTTATTCCCACCCTGCTGCTGCTGACGGTGGCGGCAAGCCTCGGATGCTGGTTCAGCTATCTTCAGGGCCGCTGGCTGGGCGATACCCGGCTGGTGAAAAGCTGGCTGCTGCAGTTGCCCGCCCACTATCATCAGCGGGCTTATCACCTGTTCTACCGTCACGGACTGGTGGCGCTGCTGATCGGCCGTTTTCTGGCCTTTATCCGTACGCTGTTGCCCACCATCGCGGGTATTTCCGGACTCAGCAATACGCGCTTTCAGATATTCAACTGGCTCAGCGGTTTCCTCTGGGTCGGCGGCATCGTCACCCTCGGCTACAGCGTGAGCCACATTCCGCTGATAAAGCGCTATGAAAATCAGGTGATGACGGCATTGATTCTTCTGCCCGTGGTGCTGCTGGTGAGCGGATTAATCGGCATGCTGGTTATGGTATGGCGCAAGAAACGCTCAGCGGCCTGATCGCCCCAGGGCATATTCCTTAGCCCGCGAAACACGCCTCCGTTTCTCTACTATAATTAATCGATCTGCCCCCTAGGGTGCAGAACCGATATCGCATCGGCCGCACCGGTAACGGGCTAGCTACTCCCGTTAATCACTGATTAACAATTAAAAAAGGAGAGTGATATGACGCAACCCAAACTTAAACTGGCTGACGGCAATATCATCCCCCAGTTGGGCCTCGGCGTCTGGCAGGCGAGTAACGAAGAAGCGGTGACCGCCGTCACCGAAGCATTAAAAACGGGTTATCGCGCCATCGATACCGCCGCCATTTATAAAAACGAGCAGGGCGTCGGCCAGGCATTGCAATCCGTTGGCGTGCCGCGTGAAGAACTGTTTATCACCAGCAAGCTGTGGAACAGCGATCAGAAAGATCCGCAGCGGGCATTGGAAGAGAGCCTGCGAAAACTGCAGTTGGACTACCTGGACCTTTATCTTATTCACTGGCCGCTACCGCAGCAGGACACCTATGTGGAGGCCTGGCGCGGGCTGATTAAATTACAGCAGCAGGGGCTGGTAAAAAGCATCGGCGTCAGTAATTTCCACACCCACCACCTGCAACGGCTGAAAGATAACACCGGCGTGTGGCCGGTTATCAATCAAATTGAGCTGCACCCGCTTTTCCAACAGCGCCAGCTGCATACCTGGAACGCCACCCACCGTATTCAGACCGAGTCCTGGAGCCCGCTGGCGCAAGGCGGCGCGGGCGTATTCGATCAGCCCATTATCCGAAAGCTGGCGGTGAAGTATGATAAAACCCCCGCGCAAATCGTCATCCGCTGGCATCTGGATAGCGGATTGGTGGTCATCCCGAAATCCGTCACCCCGGCGCGCATCAGAGAAAATTTCGACGTGTTCGATTTTCGCCTGGATAAAGATGAACTGGGCGAGATAGCGAAGCTGGACAGCGGCAAACGTCTGGGCCCCGATCCCGATACGCCGGAAAAGGAAAAAGAGTGACGCCTCCTTCCCCTCGCCGGCCGAGTGCCGGCGATATTTCACCCACGACGCTCAATCCGTTACCTGAAACTCATACACATCGCTGCGGCAGTATACTTCGCAGTATTCCAGCAGCTCGCCCTGCGCGTTATAGGTATGCTGACGGCTTAGCAGCAACGGCGCCCCCACAGGCACGCCGAGATGCCCGGCAACGTCCGCCGGCGACGCCACCGCTTTTAGCCGATAGCGCTTTTTATCCGGGTAGATATTGTGCGCCGCCCAGTATTGATACAGAGAGTGTTCCAGCCGTTCCGGCTCCGGCAGCAGCGCCAGCGGGATCCAGGTGGTTTCCAGCGACGCCGGCTGCTCATTAATCAACCGAACCCGTCGCAGGTGAGTGACCTGGGTATCTTGTGGCAATGACATCTCTTCGGCGATCGCCGCGGGAACTTTTTCCCTGCGCCTTTCCAGCCACAGATTGCCCGCCGCGCCGCCCAGTTGCTGAACCAATGCGGTAAACCCCGCCTCATCGTCATCCAGAGAATAATTTAAATGCTGACAGACTCTGGTGCCGACGCCCTGCTGACGCACAATCAGGTCTTTTGCTTCCAGCAGCGCCAACGCGCGGGAAACCGTAACGCGGGACAACCCGACTTGCTGAGCGATCAATCTTTCCGCCGGTAAAAATTGGCCGGCTAGCGCTTTGCGCTGATCGATTGCCGACTCAAGCAGCGCGGCAAGTTGCATATAACGAGGTGCTGAAGACGGTTCGGCCAACCTGGCGCGCACCCAAAGAAGTAATTCCTGCATACCGCAGCCTTTTCATTGTTTTACGCTGCTTCCAGCATACCCAATTGTTAAACACAAATACTAAACCGGATGTAGAGTGTAGGACAAGATTCGCCAGGACTTGGATTGGCATCATAAAGGCATTAAATTGGCCTTGCGCGATGGATTTAATTTTCGTACTCTGAAAAAAGAAGCGCCAACACCAGGGTCATTTTTAACGACCTATCAGAAATCCTCGCGCGCCATCCCCGGCCGTCTTTAGCGGCGGACCGTCGGCGACGCAACGAGGATGCCATCGGAGTGATGGACGCAGGAGCCGGTTCGCCGCTGTTTGGTCGGACCGAGAATATTCTGCCCGACCCCGATAATAATATCGCCGGTGAACCTGCCGACGTTACGCATAAAACCGACGCATTCACCACGTTCCGACATTGATAAAATCATACCCTGCCGGATCCGCTGGCGCCGACTAAGCTTTATGTTACGCTGAGAATCGGTACGGAAAAGGAGCATGCCGATATGAGGGACGCACGGCAAGACGCCGCAACACCACCGCAAAACAAAGTATGGAAAGTCGAAAGCACCGGTATCGATTTGGTGCCGGAAGCCGAGCGCACCGGCAGGCCGCTGGAATTATTCTGGATCTGGTGCGCGGCGAATATCGGCATCCTCGGCATCGTCTACGGCGCCATTATCGTGTCGTTCGGTCTTTCCTTTATCCAATCAATCCTTGCCGCCATTCTCGGCGTGGCCAGCTTCGCGCTGGTCGGCTTCACGTCATTTGCCGGTCAAATCGGCCGCACCGCCACGCTGACGCTCTCGCGCACGATTTTCGGCGTTAAAGGCAATATCGCGCCCACGGCATTCAGTTGGTTCAACCTGATGGGCTGGGAGGCGGTTAACCTGATTACCGGCACCCTGACGCTGTCCGCGCTGTTTGAAGCCACAGGGTTAAGCGGCAGCCACTCGCTGACCGCCGTGTGTCTGCTGCTTTTCGGCGGCCTGACGATTGCCGTCAGCATCCTGGGACAGAACACGCTGATCCTGCTGCAAAGCTGGATCACCCGTATTTTCGGCACCATGACGCTGGCGGTGGTGATTTATATTCTGTTCAACACCCCGTGACATAAGGTGCTGGCGCTGCCGTCCGGCGACTGGCTAAGCGGATTTTTGCCCGCCGTTTCGGTGATTGCCGCCGGCACCGGCGTAGGCTGGACTATCGCCGGCGCGGATTACAGCCGCTATCAGAATCCGTCGTCCGGCCGCGGCCGCGTGTTTGCCGCCGTCGTCGGCGGCGCGGCGCTGCCGCTGGTACTGCTGATGCTGGCCGGTATTCTGCTGTCGTCGCAACTGCCCGAGCTCGCCAGTTCGGCCAACCCGATCGCGCTGATCGGCACGGCGCTGCCGCCCTGGATGTCGGTGCCCTATCTGTTGACCGCCACGGCGGGCATCGTCACCATCGCGGTATTAAGCCTGTATTCCGCCGGCCTTAACCTGCTGACCATCGGCGTGAAAATGCGCCAGTCGGCGGCGGTGGCTCTCGACGCCGTGCTGGTGGTCGCCATCGCCATCTACGTGCTGTTTATTTCCGGCGATTTTCTGACGCCCTTTATCTCCTTTCTGATTTTCTGCGGCCTGTTCCTCGGCCCCTGGTCGGCGGTGTTTATCCTCGATTACCTGCTGATTCGCCGCCGCCATGGCTATGACCAGGATGCGCTTTTCGGCCTGAACGGCAAAAACCGCGGCGTACGCTGGGTTCCGCTGTTTTGCTGGCTGCTGGGCGCCGTATCCGGCCTGATGGTGACAAAAACCGGCTTTATCGACGGGCCGCTGGCGCGGGGTATCTTCGCCGATTCCAGCCTGGGGCTGTTTGTCGCGTTCGGCGTCAGCCTGGTCGCCTACTGGCTCTATCTGCTGGTTAACCCGCAAGAGAAACGGGCATGACGCCGTTTGCGCCCGAACGTCCGGTGGTGGTGGTCGGCGGCGCCTGCGGCGATATGCTGCTGGCGCTTCCGCGCCTGCCGCGCCGCGGGGAAGATATTGAGGGGAAAGATCTCGGCCGGCAGATCGGCGGCTGCGCCTTTAACGTGGCCCGCACCCTGCACCGCCTCGACGTGCCGATAATCAACGGTATGCCGGTGGGCAACGGGCCGTGGGGAAAAGCCGTCGCCGCCGCCATGGCGCAGATGAACCTGCCGGTGCTGATGCGCCATACGGAGATGGATAACGGCTGGTGCCTGGCGCTGACCGAGCCTGACGGCGAGCGGACGTTTATCGGTATTACCGGCTGTGAAGCGCACTGTAGCCGGGAAATGCTGCAACGGCTGGCGCCGCCCGACCATGCCCTGCTGTACCTCAACGGTTACGAACTGTTCGGCGCCGGCGGCCGGGCGCTGCGCGAGTGGGCGCTGGCGCAGACGGCGCAAAAGCTGATTGATTTTGGCCCGCGTTTACCGCTGATCCCGGCGGATTTTATCGACGCGCTGTCCGGCAGCAATACCATCCTGACCTTGAATCGCGATGAAACCGAACGGCTATGCGGCGCAGGCGACCCGGTTGCACAGGCGCTGCGCTACGCCCGGCGCAGCGGTTTAACGCTGATCTGCCGCCTGGATAAGGAAGGGGCGTGGATTTGTCCCGCCGACGGCGAGCCGACCGCCGTGGCGCCCTACCCGGTAACGGTGGTGGATACCATCGGCGCCGGCGACGCGCACAGCGGCGGCCTGCTGGCCGGCCTGTCGGCGCACTGGCCGCTGCGCGATGCCGTCGATCTGGCCAATCAGGTGGCGGCCTGCGTGGTGGCAGGTCAGGGCGCGGCCGCCGCGCCGGACTGGGATACCCTGCGCCGGCGCTTCCCCACACCGCGACAGCCGTAGCCGGCCGCCGTCCGGCAGGGCGGCCCTAAATCGGCGCCTGCACGACAAGTTGCCCGGTCGAGCCGCGATCGGCCATTTCCAGCGTTTGGCTGTAATACAGAAAGGGGAAAGCCGCCGACGACGGCTGGGTGAAATACACCAGCAGCTCTACGTCGCTATCCACCCAAACCGTATCCTTCCAGCCGCTGTCCTCTACCGGCACCGCCCCGCCGTTGACGCTGCGCACCAGAAACTTCACCCCTTGAATATGGAAGGGCTGGGGAGTATCCGCATGGATTAGCCAGCGCTCGCAGCGGCCCGGCTGCGTCTGCACGTCGGCGCGCGTCATATCCCACATCGCCCCGTTAATGCCCGGCAGGCTGTCGCCCAGACGGAACTCGCGGGTGCGGCTGATACTGCCTTCGATAATGTTATCCGCCAGCAGACGCATCGGCAGGTTATCGGTCACCAGAGGTAATAACCCCGTGGGCTTCAGCGTTAATATCTGCGTCGAAATCAATATGCTGGACGGCTCAAACAATCCGCGCAGGCGATCCATAATCCCGGCGGACTCGCCGGCGGTCAGCGTCGTCTCATCCCCCTGCGACATATCGATCAGGATTTCCCGCCGTTCGCCCGGCGCCAGCGAGATCTGACTGACGGCCATCGGCGCCGGCAGCAACCCCTGATCGCTGGCGATAACGTGGATCGGGCGTCCGTCGCTCAGGCGCATGATATAGCGGCGGGCGTTCGAGGCGTTGACCAGCCGTAAGCGCACCCAGCCGCGGGATACCTCGACAAAGGGATTCTGCACGCCGTTGACCAGCAGTATATCGCCGACAAAACCGCCGCTGCCCGGCGGGTCGTAAATCGGCGCGCCAAAGTTATCCAGGCGTTTATCCTGAATAATCAGCGGAAAATCGTCCACGCCGTAGTGATTGGGCAGCGGCAAGGATTTACTGATGCTGTCTTCCACCAGCCACAGCCCCGCCAGCCCGTTGTAGACGTGCGGCGCCATGCGGTTCGGCGTATTGGCGTGATACCAGCAGGTGGCCGACGGCTGGCGGATCGGCAATACCGGCGACCAGTCCATGCCCGGCGATATAATGCGCGCCGCGCCGCCCATCAGCGAACCGGAAACCTGTAATCCGCCGATGGTCATGGATACCGGTTCAGTGAGCCGGTTGCTGTAAATCAGCTTGACGTCATCCCCGTCAAACACGCGCACCGTCGGCCCCAGATAACGCCCGTTAATACCCCAGACCGGCGTTTTACGCTCGCCGCTGAAAGCCCAGTGGGCGCGTTGCATCGTCAGAAACAGCGGCTGCCCTCGGCGCGACTCCAGCAAGGGGGGGATCGGCAATGCCGTTGGCGTGCCGCCTGCTCTCGCCGACAGGGGCCGGCTCCCCGCATACAACGCAAAACCCGATGCCTGAATAAACTGACGTCGGCTGAGTGACATAGTTGCTCCGTAAACCTGTTAAACCGTATGCAAAATGTAGCTTCCGAACCAAAAAGCGGAAGATAATAAAATGAATGTAAACTGCCGGCGGCGCTGCCGGATGCATTATCCCCGCGGCCGTCGGGTTGTCACGTGGCGGTTTATTTTTTTTCCGCCGCTTCACGTTCGGCGACTTCGGCGTCCAGCTGCGCCAGTTTGGCGGCCATCAGCTCATGGCAGTGCGCCGCCAGTTCACGGACCTGCTCTTTAGTGTAGGAACGGGTATCGATCGGCGGCAACATTTCCACAATCACATGGCCGTTATTCCAGCGATTCAGCTTCACCTTATTGCTGGTGGTGGAAACGCAAATCGGCACGATCGGTACTTCCGCGCTGATGGCGGCATGAAAGGCGCCGGTTTTAAACGGCAGCAGCCCGCGCCCGCGGCTGCGCGTGCCTTCCGGGAACATCCAGATGGAGATATTGTTTTCTTTGATGTGCTTGACCACCTGGGCGATGGTGCCGTGCGCTTTGGCCCGGTTGTCGCGGTCAATCAGCAGATTGCCCGCCAGCCAGTACAGCGGACCGAAGAAAGGGATCCACAGCAGGCTTTTCTTGCCCACGGTGACCGTACGCGGCTGCACCGCGTTTGATGCGGTGACCATATCGTAATTATTCTGGTGATTGGCGATATAGATACATTTGCCGTAATGCGCCGCCTCCGGCGGGATCCGCAGCTCGACCTTCAGGCCGAACAGCCTGGACAGACGCCCGAACATATGACCGAACGTCGCCACATGGCGTGGATTTTTAGGACTGAAAAGACAGTAAATGGAGCCAAAAATACAGATCAGCAGCGAAAATAGAATCACCACGATAAAACGAAGAATGAATAACATAACAACCTCATTAGCCAACCGCCGCCGCTAGTATATACCTTTCAGCAACGCTAGTGGCTATCGCGACGTCGCGATAAAACATAATGGCCTTTTTTGCTGACCGGATAGCGATCCTTTCAGCGGACAAAAACCGCCGGGAGCGGGAAAAACGGGGAACAGGCGGCCGCCTGTTCCCCCGGCGTGGATGATTTACTCTTCGCTGCCGCCGTCGCCCGGTCGTTTCGGCGCATCGACATCAATGCGATCGATACGCTGCAGGCCGCGCAGCAAGGTGCCTTTCCGTCCGCGCTCGGACTGGTATTTCTGCAGCTCGTTGGCGCGCAGAACCAGTTTGCGTTTACCGAAGTACAGCGTCACCGACGCCTGCGGCGGCAACAGCAGCAGCCAGGTCAGGCGATCCTTGCCGCTGGCGAAGTCCGCCGACGAAATAGAGATAATTTTATTGCCTTTCCCTTTCGACAGTTGCGGCAGGTCGGAAACCGGGAACAGCAGCATCCGGCCCGCGGCGGTGATCGCCAGCAGCGTATTGTCATCCCCGTTGATCTCCAGCGGCGGCAGCACCCTGGCGTTGTCCGGCAGGGTGATAATCGCTTTGCCGGCGCGATTGCGCGCCACCAGATCGTTAAAGGTGCAGACAAACCCGTAGCCGGCGTCGGACGCCATCAGCAAGGGCTGATCGTCCGCGGCCATCAGCACCTGCTCCACGGTCGCCCCCGGCGGCGGCGTCAGCTTGCCGGTTAACGGTTCGCCCTGTCCGCGCGCCGAAGGCAGCGTCAGCGGATCGAGCGCATAGCTGCGGCCGGTCGAGTCAATAAATACCACCGGCTGATTGGTTTTACCCCGGGCGGCGGAGCGGAAGCTGTCGCCGGCTTTGTAACTCAGCCCGGACGGATCGATATCATGCCCTTTGGCGCTGCGCACCCAGCCCATCTCCGACAGCACGATGGTGACCGGCTCCGAAGGCACAAAGTCATGCTCGCTCATCGCTTTCGCTTCAGCGCGTTCCTTCAGCGGTGAACGGCGCTCGTCGCCGTAGGTCTGGGCGTCCGCCTGAATTTCCTTTTTCAGCAGGTTGCTCAGCTTACGTTCAGACGCCAGCAAGGCCTGCAAATGGTCGCGCTCTTTCGCCAGATCGTCCTGCTCGCCGCGGATTTTCATCTCTTCCAGCTTGGCCAGATGGCGTAATTTCAGTTCCAGAATCGCTTCGGCCTGGGTTTCGCTCAGGCTGAACTGGCGCATCAATACCGGCTTCGGCTCGTCTTCCGTACGGATGATGTGGATCACTTCATCAATATTGAGGAACGCAATCAGCAACCCTTCCAGAATATGCAGGCGCTTAAGCACCTTCTCCAGCCGGTAGTTCAGGCGGCGGCGCACGGTATCACGGCGGAATACCAGCCATTCGGTCAGAATTTCAACCAGGCCTTTTACGCCGGGACGACCATCCAGACCGATCATATTCATATTGATGCGGTAGCTTTTTTCCAGATCGGTGGTGGCGAACAGATGGTTCATCACCTGATCCAGATCGATGCGGTTGGAGCGCGGCACCAGCACTAAACGGGTGGGATTTTCGTGGTCCGACTCATCGCGCAGGTCTTCAATCATCGGCAGCTTTTTGGCGCGCATCTGGCTGGCGATCTGCTCCAGCACCTTGGCGCCGGAAACCTGATGGGGCAGCGCGGTGATCACCGCTTCGCCATCCTCTTTTTTCCAGATGGCGCGCATACGCACCGAACCGCGCCCGTTCTGGTAAATTTTACGCACTTCGTCGCGCGGGGTAATGATTTCCGCCTCGGTGGGGAAATCCGGCCCCTGAACGTGCTGCAACAAATCCTCCAGCGTAGCGCCGGGCTTATCGATCAACGCCACCGCGGCGGCGGCGACTTCGCGGATATTGTGCGGCGGGATATCGGTCGCCATCCCGACGGCGATCCCGGTGGTGCCGTTCAGCAGAATATTCGGCAGACGGGCAGGCAGCATTTTCGGCTCCTGCATAGTCCCGTCGAAGTTCGGCACATAGTCCACCGTGCCCTGCCCCAGCTCGTTAAGCAGCAGCTCGGCGTATTTGGACAGCCGGGATTCGGTATAACGCATTGCCGCGAACGATTTCGGATCGTCCGGCGCCCCCCAGTTCCCCTGACCGTCCACCAGCGGATAACGGTAGGAGAACGGCTGCGCCATTAACACCATCGCTTCGTAACAGGCGCTGTCGCCGTGCGGATGGTATTTACCCAATACGTCGCCCACGGTACGGGCGGATTTTTTAAACTTGGCGCTGGAATTCAGGCCCAGCTCCGACATGGCATAGACAATACGGCGCTGCACCGGCTTCAGCCCATCGCCGATAAACGGCAACGCCCGGTCCATGATGACGTACATGGAGTAGTTCAGGTACGCATTTTCAGTAAACGTGTGCAGCGCCAGGCTTTCCGCGCCGTCATGCGTCATCTCGCTCATTTATCTCATTTCCTCACATCGCGGCGCGATTATTACCCTCTTCGGCGCGCCGCACAGCGGTATGGTCGGCGGGGATAATACCTTATCCGGCCAGGGTCTGTCACAAACAACAGCGGCGGTACGCCGTGTTCACCATCCAGGGTTCAACCTGAAAAAGGCGGCTCCGCCATCCCCGCGCCCAAGGTTTTATTAAGAATTATTCATCATTATTGCAACACCAAATGATAATGATTAACATATGGTAATGATTATCATTCCCTTATTTTTTATAGTGTTATCGCCGTAAATTTCGGGTCGCCGCAGGGCAGATACCGGCCGTTTGTTTTCCGCCATCGCCATTGATTGCCGGCACCGCTACCGAGAGTGCCGGCCGGACAGTTCCATAGCAAAGAGTATCATCATGATAATTAATAAGAATTTAAATAAAATCCTGCTTACCGGGGTATTAGCCGGCGTCGCGTTCAACGGCGCTGCCGCTGAAACTCAGACCATCCCACAGGCTAATGCGGCCGACGAATCACACCCAGCCGGCGACGTAATGACGGTTTATGCGCCGAAAATCGAGAAAAAGGCGGGTTCGACAGTGACGCTGACCGCCGAAGAGATACAGAAAAACGGCGGCAATGATTTCGGCACCATTATGCGCTATCAGCCATTAATCAGCGCCACCGGCTCGGGCGGCGGCTCGACCGCCGGTAAAAGCGGCTTCGATCGCGGCGGTTATACCGGCTACAACATCCGCGGGATAGAGAGTAACCGCGTCGCCATCGATGTTGACGGCATTGCGCTGCCCAACGCCACCGGACGCAGCTACGCCAGCCGGGCAGGGTTAAATACCTTTGGCATGGGACGAGACTACATCGACCCTTATCTGTACGGCCGGGTCAATATCGAATCCGGCGCCACCTCCGCCGAGCGGGCCATTAACGCGCTCGGCGGTGCGGTATCCTTTGTGCCCAAATCAGCCGACGATTATCTGTCCGCCGGCAAGCATGACTACTTTGGTTTCCAGAGCGACTACGACTCAGCCAACCGCGGTTGGCATAACGGGATCACCGCCGCGGGCGGAGATGGAGAACTACGCGGCATTGTGGTCATCAGCCGCCGGGACGGTCAACAAACCCGCAATAACAGCGGCGATATCTCCGCTTATCCGGCGAACTGGCACTCCAATGCGATATTGGCTTCAGGCATCTGGCAACCGAATGATGAACACCAGCTTACCGCTACGGTGGACTACTACCATAAAACCAACCATACCCATTACGATTACTGGGGCAACCTGCCCGCCAGCGACACCATTTACGGCACGGCGCAGCAAAGCAGCCAAACCCGCCGCTGGAATGTCAGCCTGAAAGATCGCTGGACGCCAGTCAACAATACGCTGGTCGATCTGGTCGATAGCCGCATTTTCTTCCAGAACAGCGAATCGCACGATAATACCTGGCTGCCGGCGACCACCGGCGCTTCCGCTCACGATAACCACCGGGTTTACTCCGACTACAATGTCAAAACCTATGGACTGGAAACTCGTATGGTGAAAGGCTGGGAGCGGCATGAATTCAGTTGGGGCTTCAATGCCAGCGCCTCCCGGACGGAACGGCCGTTCAGGCAAGACCCCAATCAGAGCGGCGCCAATAACATCATGAAACCGGAGGCGGACAGCGAAAGCCACACTCTGGGCGGATTTGTTCAGGACACCATCAGTTGGGATCTGGCTGGCCACGCGTTCTCAGTGGTTCCCGCGGTGCGCGTAGCGCATCAACGAACCAAACCGACGAATCTGGGTAATATGAACGGCGACGGCAGCGTGATCGGCGAATCCGACGTCAGCGCGCTCTATGGCAAGGCCAACAGCGATACCCAGGTATTACCGGGACTGAGCCTGCTGTACGAAATTACCCCGACGCTGACCACCTACCTGCAATACCAACGCGGCGCCCAGTTCCCCGATGCCAGTCAGCTGTATGGCAGTACCAATCTTGACGCCAATTATGCCGGTCCATTCCAGTACGCCTTTATCGGCAACAGCGATCTGGATACCGAAACCAGCAATAACGTCGAGTGGGGTCTGAAAGGTGAAGCGACGGAAGGCGTAACCTTCCGCGGCGCCCTGTTCTACAACACTTACAAGAATTTTATCGCCAATACCCGCTACCGCCGCAGTGCCGATCCTGAGAAATTCGTCAACGTTCCCAGCAATATCTCCACTATCTATCAGGCGGAAAACCGCGATAAAGCCTATATCTACGGTGGTGAAATCAGCGCCACCTTCAACGTCGGCACCTGGTTCGAACAGGTCGACGGTCTGAGCACCACGCTGGCCTTCGGCTATACTAAAGGCGCGGCCAAATCCAGCTATCAGGGCGACAAATATGTCGATCTGGACAGCGTTGCGCCAATGAAAGCGGTGGTCGGCATTGCCTATGACGATCCGCAGCAGCGTTACGGTGCGGCGTTAACCTCCACCTTCCAGAAAGGTAAACAGGCCTCCGCCACCAACAGACAGAGCTATAACAACGCCGGCGCCCCCATCACCGACGCCACGACCGACTATATGCGCATTCCCGGCTATGGTCTGGTCGATCTCACCGCCTACTGGCGCGTGCTGCCCAATGTGAAACTGAGCGGCGGCATCTATAACCTCACCGACCGCAAATACTGGGATTATCTAAGCAGCCGGCAGATTGAAACCGCCACTATCCAGGATCGCTACGAACAGGCCCTGGCCGTGGCGCCCGGCCGCACCTTCCAGCTTGGCGTCAACGTGGATTTCTAATCCCGACCGGCGTCAGGGCATAGCCCTGACGCCCCGCGCCCCTCAACCCAGACGGGACCTTAGCTGCTTGCGGTCGATTTTCCCCACCGCGTTTTCCGGCAGTTTTTCCAGCCAATAATAGCCGGCCGGCGCATGGCTGGCCGGCAGAAACGCCTTGATATGGTTATCGAGCTCCCGTTCGTCCGGCGCGCCGCCCGGCACGGGTTCGATAAACGCGACCGGCACCTCGCCCAGATCCGCGCAATGGCGGCCGACCACGCAGCAGCTGCGGACCGCCGGATGTTTCAGCAGGATATTTTCGATAAGTTCCGGCGAGATATTTTCCCCGCCTCTGACGATCAGGTTTTTCAGCCGCCCGGTGATGGTTAAAAAGCCCTCCCCGTCAAAACGGCCGATATCCCCGGTGCGTAGCCAACCGCGTTCTATCGGGCTTGGCGCGCCGTCCGAGCCGACATAGCCGCGCATCAGCGAATCGCCGCGAATGCAGATTTCCCCCTCCGCCGCCGCATTCCAACCGCCGGGGCTGAACAGGGCAACCTGCTGCCCCGGCAGCGTTTGCCCCACCGTACCGATCTTTCTGCCGCCGGGCGGATTCATGGTCGACGTACAGGTCGCTTCGGACAACCCGTAGGAAACCAGCAGCTCCACCCCGAACGCCGCCTCGATATCCCGATGCAGCGACTCCGCCAGCAGCGCCGAACCACAGCGCAAAAAGCGCAACGATTTAACGTCCAGAGGGTGCGGGAGCGCCTTTACCACCTCCAGCACGCGCGAATAGATGGTCGGCACCCCGGTCATATAGGTTACGGCGTAGTCCGACAGCCATGACGGCACCCGTTCCGCCCGGAACCTGTCGGCCAGAATCACCGTCGCCCCTTGCAGCAGCGGCGCGATAATCTGGTTATTGACGCCGTTGGTATGGTGCAGCGGCATCAGATGCAGCAACCGATCGGCCGGGGTAATGCGCGTCACGGCGATAACGCCGCGCGCATTATTACGCAGATTGCGATGCGACAGCACAATTCCCTTGGGCTTGCCCGTGCTGCCCGAGGTAAACAGCAACATCGCCGGCTCGTCGCCCGAACCGGCGGAAACATCCTGCTCTTGTCGCCGCTCCCGGCTTAGCAGGGCCGACGAGCGATAAACACGCACGCCTTCCGGCACGCCGACATCTTCCTCGTCCGTTACCAGCACTTTCATCGCCACCGCGGCCATGCGCTCGGCGATAACCGGCCAGGAAACTCGCGGCTCCATAAAGCTCGGGCAGAACCCCGCCTCCATCAGCCCCAGGAACAGGGCGACGCCGTCGACCGAGCGCGGCAGCCGAATACCGACAAACCGCGCCTCCCCCGGCGCGAACCCGGGACGCAGCAATCTGTCGGCGCCCGCGGCGTAGGCGCTGACCCGCTGATAAAAATCATCATAGCTGACGTGCTGCGCCTCTTCAGGCCGCGGGGCGGGAACGATAAACGCCGTGCGCCCGGCTAGCGCATGGGGACGGATGCTGCGCAGAAAATCCACTGTTTCTCCCTCGGTGGAAGGCATGTCGTTACCATTCAGCATAATTTATTCATCAATATGCAGATTCAGATCCGCCGCAAAGCGGCCGTCGGCATCCAGTTCGCGCAGCGCCTGCCGCTCCGCGCGCGTCGGCAGCGGCGCCGGCTCGGCGGCGGCATAATCAAAGGCGAATCCGGTCATGGCGATAATCTGTTCGACGCTTTTCGCCGGGTGCCGGTATTTCAGCGCCAGCCGGCCGTGCCGCTTTTCAAACACCGCCGACGGGGTGACCAGACCGCTGACGCCGCCGCTGGCGGTGGTGAAATCCAGCCTGTCGACCAGCGTGCGGGGAGAGTGCTCGGTGCGCCACGTCACCGAGCGTCTGGCGGTCGGCAGCATGACCGCTGCGCCCCCGCCCCCCGGCAGACGCACCTTGGGCGCGCGCCAGTCGCCGATACAGGACACGTTGGTATTGCCTTTGCCATCCACCTGCGCCGCCCCCAGAAAGCAGAGATCCAATGCGCCTCTGGCGCACAGATCATAGAAATCCTCGTTGGCGAAAATCGCGCGCGAGCCTTCCGCCAGCACCGGGTCTGAGCTGGATAGCGGCACGAAAGAGGGCGTAGGGTCGACGCCGCCGGCGACATTGATATAGGTGAAGTCAAAGGCGTAGCTTTTTTTGGCCAGCAGACACGCCAGCATGGCAACCGAAGAGTTCACCCCGGAGAAGGTAATTTCATCGGGCCGGATAAACCTGGCCAGATTGACGACCAGAAATGAAAACGGCGAAAAAGAGAGGCTCATCACACTACTCCACGCTTTCCTGAGACGCCTCCGGCGCCATATCCAGATGCTGCTGCAGGAACGACGCGTCCCGCTGCGCCAGATAACCCTCTATCGCCGAACCATCCAGCGGATAATACGGCCAGCACGACCCCGGCCACCCGCCCCGCGGCACCACGGCGACGGCCTCGACCATAAAGTGCGGGATCAGCGTCAGTTCCGGGCGCGCCGCAAAGGCTTCTTCCTCCACCAGCTTTTCCGCCGTCAGCAGTACGCGCCCCGCCGCTCTGGAAATGAGATGGTCCCAGTTCGCGGTGCCGAACACCCGGCCGTCGCCATAGCGCGTCGCTTCGGCGACGTGTATCACCGCCACGTCAGGCTTGATGCGCGGGATAACCCAGGTGGTTTCGCCGGAGCCATAGGGATCGGGCAGCGCGACCCATTGATTGAGCGCCGCCAGATCGGAACCATGCACCCCCGCCACCGGCTGAAACGGCACGCCAAACGCGGCGGCCCGCAGCCCCGCCGTCAAGGTGGCGCAGGCGTGCTCTTCCAACGCCAAACGGCCCGTCTCCACCGCGCGGCGATACCAGGGCGCCAGGCCGAAATTCCCTTCCATCGCCACGATACCGCAGCGCGCTTTGGTCGCCACGCCCGCGCGGCAAAGAATGTCGATATCGTATCCCGGCGATTGTTTGATCAGTTCGATATCCCGCCGCCGCTGCCGGATCAACTCGCGGATCAAGGCGAACGGCGAACGATGCAGACAGGTTCCTCCCACGGCCAGCGACGAGCCGTCGGCAATGCGGGCGGCCAGTTCACCGAGAGAGACCAGCTTATCGCGGGGCTTTTTCGCCCCGGTTAGCGCGTTATATGACATAGACAGCTGTCCGTTAATGGCCGACAAGATTAAATTTCGCGATGCCGTCCCGCTTCAGTTGCTCCACCAGCTGCAATTCCCAGTCGATGTACCCCTGCATGGCCGATTTCGGACTATCAACGCCCTCATAGGGTCGTTTATAAACGTCATCAACCGGAATCAGGGTAAAACCGAACCCCGGCTCCAGCGGAAGGCGGGCCTCGCGCCAGCCGCGCGTTCCCCCCGCCAGCGCAAAGCAGCGTTTGTCGGTCAGGCGTTCAAGTTCGGGCAACGTCGCCCGCGCCAACTCGCCATCGGCGGAGGTCAGAACCAGATTTTCCGCGCCGGAAAGCGCGGGCAACAGCTGCGGCAGATAAATCCCCGGACAGAACAGGGCGCCGGAAATATGACCTTTGGCATAGACGCTGCTGCGCGATAAATCGATGACCGCCGTTTTGCCCTGCTCCAGCCAACGCGACAGCGTTTCCGGCGTAACGGTCGGGGCGGCCGTCGCCGGCGTCTTCTCCGGCGGCGCGACGGCGGGTTTCAAATCCGCCGCCAGCCCTCCTTCCAGCACGGCGACGTCTTTCCAGCCCATCTGGCGCAGCCAGGAGGCGGTGACCGCCGCGCGCACGCCGTCATCGTCGGCCAAGACGATACGGGCGTTGCGGATGCCGATATATTCGTCCGTCGCCTGCACCAGCTGCCCTCCGGGGGCGTGCCGGAATCCTTCGGCCCTGACGAGCCGATACTCTTCCGGGCTGCGCACGTCGAAGCAGAACAGGCTGCGGGCGTCCGACTCCTCCCGCCACGCCCGCAGCTCGTCGCGGGTGATAAAGCGCGCTCCCGCCCGTTTCGCCAGGGCCTCGGCGGCGGCGCGCGCTTTGCGCAGGTTCTCGGCGCCGACCCGCTCCGGCGCCCTGCGGCCGGCGCCGTATTCCAGCTGTAAACCGGCTATCAGCCAGCCGATGGTGCCGTTACGCAGCGCGACGACATGCTTGAACAGCCCGGAATTAATCAGCGACTGCGCGCCGATAATCGAGCGCGTCCGGCCCGCGCAGTTCACCACGATCGTCGTGTCCTCATCCCTGACCAACTCCGCGGCGCGCAAGACCAGCTCCGCGCCGGGAGCGCTGATCGAACCGGGGATCGTCATCACCTGATATTCGGAAAACGGCCTGGCGTCGAGAATGACGATATTGTCGCCGTTGCCGATGCGTTCCTGCAACGCTTGCGCCGTAATCATCGGCGTGTCGGCATAGTGCGCGACCCACTCGCCGAACGCTTTCGAAGGCACGTTGACGTCACGAAACAGTTCGCCGCCGGCCTGCAGCCACGCGGCCAGATCGCCCTTCACCGCGACGATATTCTGGTAGCCTTTCGCCGTCAGCCGCCGGTACGCCGTTGGCGCCAGCCCTTTATCGGCGTCAAACAGGACGACGGGCGCCCGGCGGTTCGGCACCAGACGCGCGACGCTCACCTCCAGCTCCGACAGGGGGATATTCACCGCCAGATAAGGCTGGGCCCGGCTGAACTCTCCCTCTTCCCGCAGATCGATTAACGCGAACTCGCTCTCCGAGCGCAGCAGCGCCAGAGTCTGTTCGCTATCGATATAGGATAATGCGCGGTCATTACTCATGGATCACATACTCTTTAACGTTGACTTTTTGCTGTAAAATACGGTGTTTCGTCAGCCAGTCCACGGCGAACTGGAACTGTTTAAGAAAGTCCTCATCGTTCGGTTTGAAAAACTGGTAGCTTCGGTTGAGGGAAATAAAGTAATTCTTGATTTCATCGCTGTATTTCCCCGCTTTCTGGCTGACCGCCTCCACCTCCTGTGGATGCGCGCTCGCCCATTCGCCCTCGGCGGCAAAGGCTTCGCTGACGGCTTTCACAATATCGGGATGCTGCCGGGCAAAGTCTTTATGCACCAGGAAGGAGTTGAAGTCATAAAGCGCGTCCAGATCCTTTTCTTCAAACACGTTGTGCGCTTTATAGTTCTGCCGCGCGATATCGATCGCCGGGCTCCACCATGACCAGGCGTCCACTTTGCCGGCGCCCAGCGCCGCCGCCGCGTCCGCCGCGTTCAGATAAACCGTTTTGATTTTATCGCGCTCGATGTTGTGTTTTTCCAGCGCGGCGACGAATAGCACCTCTCCCAGGCCAGAGCGGTTAACGGCGACCGTTTTGCCGATCAGATCCTCGAACTTGTTAATGCCGGAGTCGTCTTTGGCGATAATGGCGGAGGTTCTGGGCAGATAGATATAGAATTGCGTAAACGCCACCGGCGAGCCGGCGAGAATGGCGGCCACCCCCGGCGTGGTCGAACCGCCGAAGCTGAAATCCGCCGAACGCCCCACTACCGCCTGAATCGACTGGGCGTGGCCGGGAAAAGGACCGACCCACTCCACGCGAATGCCCTGCGACGCCAGGCGCTTATCCAACTCTCCGCGCTCTTTGGCCAGCAGCGTGATATTTCCGCCGCCCCGGGCATAGGTCAGCCTCACCGTCTTGTTCTGCTCCGCCTGATTATCCGCATTGGCGTATAATGGCGCCAACAGTGCGCCCACCATCGTCAATATCATGCCGAAGCCGGTTATTGTTAATTTTCGCTGCACCTGCGCCATATATTTCCCCTGAAAAATTAAACCGATAATGAAACCCTTTTTATTCCCGGCGCCATAATACGCATAGGCCGCAATATATCGGGCGGTCAGTTAAGCGATACGCCTAATTCCGCCAACAGCTTGTTGTGAATAACCATTCTGTCGTCATATTCATTAACCAAATATTCGCTGTCGATACGGCCGTTTTTCATAATTAATATCCGATCGGCCAGGGTAATCGCTTCGTCGACGTCGTGCGTAACCAGCAGCACGCCGGGCTGATGTTTGCGGATTAACGTTTTGAGCAGCAAATGCATCTTGATACGGGTTAAGGCGTCCAGAGACGCGAAGGGTTCGTCCAGCAACAGTATCTGCGGTTCCTGGATAAAGGCTCTGGCAATCGCCACGCGCTGCGCCTGCCCCCCGGACAGGTTTCTCGGCCAGTCGGTCAAACGGTCGCCCAGGCCGACCTCTTCCAGCGCCAGCGCCGCTTTGCGCTTTATCTCCCGCCTGTCGGCGCCGTTCATGCCCAGCGAGACATTGCGCCATAGCGCCTCCCAGGGCAGCAGGCGGTGTTCCTGAAAAACGACGGCGGGAGAACCGGCCACGCTGATTTCGCCGCTTTGCACCCTATCCAGACCGGCTATCGCCCGCAGCAGGGTGGTTTTTCCACAGCCGCTTTCCCCCAGCAAGGCGACGAATTCCCCTTTCATCAGCGTCAGATTGATGCGGTTCAATACCACCTTTTCGCCGTAGGCTTTCACCAGATGGCGGATGGACACCGCCGGCGAAGGCTGCGGCGCGGCTGATTCCGCCATCAGCTTTTATCCGCCGCGTAATTCGCATGCCAGGCGAGAAAATGGCGCTCCAGCGCTCTGGCGACGGCGTCGGCGCTCATGCCGATAAGCGCGTAAATGACTATCGTCAGTACGATAATATCCGTCTGCAGGAACTCGCGCGCGTCCACGGCCAGAAAACCAATGCCGCTGCTGGCGCCGACGGTTTCCGCAATCACCAGCGCCAGCCACGCGGTGGCGAGGGAGTAACGGACGCCGGTTAAAATAGAGGGAAGCGCCGCCGGGAAAACGATGCGTCTGATGGTGGTAAACACGCTTAATTTCTGCACCTTCGCCAGTTCAAACAGCTTAGGATCAATCTGTCTGATGCCTAACGTGGTATTGATATACATAGGAAAACTGACGCCCAGCGCCACCATGAATATTTTCTGCTCCTCGCCGACGCCGAACCATACTATAATCAGCGGAAGCATCGCCAGAAACGGAATGGCGCGCATCATTTGAATCGTTCTGTCGAGAAGAACGCCGACGATAATGGAAAATCCCACCGCCAGCCCCAACGAGAAACCGGCGGCCGCGCCGATACCCCATCCGATGGCCGCCCGCGACATGCTGACCAGCAGGTCTCGCTGCAAGCTGCCGTCGCGGAATAGATCCACCGCCGCGGCAAAAACCTTACTCGGCGCAGGCAATATTTCGGGCATTATCCAACCGGAGCGGCAGGCATATTCCCAGAGCAGGAATAATAGGAAAGGGATGAGCCAGGACAGCAACGGCTTCCATCGGGAATGGGAAAATAAGGCTTTGAGAATAATTAATCTCGCCAGATATTTATTCCCTGAACCGGAATCGATGCTCTGATTGTACATAGAAGCTATTCCGCATTAACAGGATCGAATTAGCCCATCTTCGCAATAGCGCGCAAAGACATAATAAAAATATAACAATAAGTTATACGATTATTATTCTTAAAAAGAGTGCGGATGTAAAAGCAGAATTTCTCCTATGGTTAGTTTTATATAAAATATAGCGAACCCTGCGCGCCGCCAATCCCGGCGACACGCGGAAAACAGGCGGGTTATACTTCGATCTCCGCCCGGTCGCCTTTCTCCTGCAGCCAGTTGCGCCGATCTTCCGCCCGCTTTTTCGCCAGCAGCATATCCATCATCGCCATCGTCTGGTCGATATCCTGGTCGTTGATCGTCAACTGCACCAGCCGGCGGGTATTGGGATCGAGCGTGGTTTCCCGCAGCTGCAGCGGGTTCATTTCACCCAGCCCTTTAAAGCGCTGCACGTTGGGTTTGCCCTTTTTACGCTTGAGCTGTTCCAGCACGCCCGCTTTTTCCTCTTCATCCAGGGCGTAATACACCTCTTTGCCGAGGTCGATGCGGTACAGCGGCGGCATCGCCACATAGACATGGCCGCCCTTCACCACCGAGCGGAAATGGCGCACGAACAGGGCGCACAGCAGCGTGGCGATATGTAAGCCGTCGGAGTCCGCATCCGCCAGGATGCAAATCTTGCCGTAGCGGAGCTGGCTTAAGTCGTCGCTATCGGGATCAATGCCGATGGCCACCGAAATATCGTGCACTTCCTGCGAGGCCAGTACCTCATCGGAGGAGACTTCCCAGGTATTCAGAATCTTGCCCTTCAGCGGCATAATCGCCTGAAATTCACGCTCCCGCGCCTGCTTGGCGGAGCCGCCCGCCGAGTCCCCTTCCACCAGAAACAGCTCGGTGCGGTTAAGATCCTGCGAGGTGCAGTCCGCCAGCTTGCCGGGCAGCGCGGGGCCGCTGGTCAGCTTTTTGCGCACCACTTTTTTGGCCGCGCGCATGCGGCGCTGGGCGCTGGCGATGGCCAGTTCGGCCAGCTGTTCCGCCGCCTGAATATTCTGGTTCAGCCACAGGCTGAACGCATCTTTCACCACGCCGGAAACAAACGCCGCGCACTGACGCGAAGAGAGGCGCTCCTTGGTTTGCCCGGCGAACTGCGGGTCCTGCATCTTGACCGACAGCACATAGGCGCAGCGCTCCCAGATATCGTCGGCGCTCAGCTTTACGCCGCGCGGCAGGATATTGCGGAACTCGCAGAACTCGCGCATGGCGTCCAGCAGGCCCTGGCGCAGACCGTTGACGTGCGTGCCGCCCATCGGGGTGGGGATCAGGTTGACGTAGCTTTCGGTCAGTAACTCCCCCCCTTCCGGCAGCCACAGCAGCGCCCAGTCCACCGCCTCGGTGTCGCCGGCAATCGCCCCCAGAAACGGTTTTTCCGGCAGGGTGATCAAACCATTCACCGCTTCGCACAGGTAATCGTTCAGCCCGTCCTGATAGCACCAGCGCTGCTCGGTATTATTGAGCTTATCTTTAAAAACGATTTCGACGCCGGGACAGAGCACCGCCTTGGCTTTCAGCAGATGCGTCAGGCGGGAAACGGAAAAACGCGGGCTGTCGAAGAATTTTTCATCCGGCCAGAAGTGAACGCGGGTGCCGGTGTTGCGCCGGCCGCAGGTGCCGGTGACGGTAAGATCCTGCACTTTGTCGCCGTTCTCGAACGCCATGTCGTACACCTGGCCGTCGCGCCGCACCGTCACTTCCACCCGCGAAGAGAGCGCGTTGACCACCGAGATCCCCACGCCGTGCAGGCCGCCCGAGAACTGATAGTTTTTATTGGAGAATTTACCGCCCGCGTGCAGGCGGCACAGAATCAGCTCAACCGCCGGGACGCCCTCTTCAGGGTGGATATCCACCGGCATCCCGCGGCCGTCATCAATCACTTCCAATGACTGGTCGGCGTGCAAAATCACGTCAATACGGCGCGCGTGACCGGCCAACGCCTCATCGATGCTGTTGTCTATCACCTCTTGCCCTAAATGGTTGGGGCGGGAAGTGTCGGTGTACATTCCCGGGCGACGGCGCACCGGTTCCAGTCCGCTGAGTACTTCAATCGCATCGGCGTTATAACTTGATTGCGTCATGGTTTGATTTAATTCGTTGTTTTAAATGATAAGTGGTGAACTATACCGCTGGTGCGTCATGGGCGAAAGAGCGGCGGGCAAGGTTCATTTTCGCACTGTCGCCCTCATCGCCGTCGGCACCCTGTCGATCAGTCTGTCGCGAGCCCCAGAAAATTCACGATGGGCGGAAAAAAGCGCTCAAATCCGACAAAGGCATGATTGCCCCCTGATTCCACCGTCTGGCGGCAGGACGTGTAATAAGCGACGGCCTGACGATAATCCAGCACTTCATCTCCGGTCTGCAACAGCAGCCACAGCAAATCAGGCGACTCCAGCGGCTCAACCTGCATGACTTTGAGATCGTAAACGTGCCGCGACTCTAGCACATATTGCTCGCTCGTGTAGGGGTTCTGATACTCCCCCAGATGGTCGAGCAGCAGTTCAAACGGCCGCACGGCCGGATTCACCACGACGGCGGGCAAGGTGAAACACTGGGATAGCCAGGTGGCATAATAACCGCCGAGCGAAGAGCCGACAATGCCCAGCGGGCGGCCCGCATGCGCCAGCACCAGCGACTCCATCAGCTCGGCCGCCTCATCCGGATAAGGCGGAAGCTGCGGCGTCAGCATTTCAATCGCGGGATGATGAACCGTCAGCCACGCTTTCAGCGCCGTGGCTTTCGCCGAATTGGGCGTGCTGTTGAAACCGTGCAGATAGAGTAAGGTCGGCATCAGTAACCGTCCGAATCCATATCCGGCAGGAACTCATTGCCCGGCAGACGAAACACCTCGGTTTCCAACTGGCCGTCCGGCATTAAATCCAGATAGCGCCAGCCGGGCGCCACGTCGTCGATGGCGAAACTGGTGCAATGGGGTTTGAACTGGACGCAGGTGGAGGGCGTAGCCAGCAGACGACGGCCGTGCCAGCCGAGATCCAGCTCCTGATGAATGTGTCCGCAAAGAATGGTATTCACCCGCGGGTAACGGGCCAGCACCGCCGCCAGACTGTGCGCGTTGCGCAGGCTGTGCTGGTCCAGCCAGGTACAGCCGGAAGGATGGGGATGATGATGCAACAGCAAGAGCGTGTAGCGATCCGGCTGACTTTGCAGAGTGCGTTCCAGCCATTCGAGCTGATAATCGCTCAGCTCGCCGTGGGGCACGCCGAAAACCTGGCTATCCAGCAGAATAGTCTGCCACTTATCGCCCAGCAGCACATGCTTGGACGGCGCAATGCCCGCTTCCGCCAGCGCATCCACCATCGCCGGCTGAAAATCATGATTACCCGGCAGCCACACGCAGGGCGCGGAAAGCTGCCGGATCCCGCGGGAAAAATGGCGATAGGCTTCCAGCGAGTGGTCCTGCGCCAAATCTCCCGTCGCGACGATTAAATCGACCGCATATTGCTGAGCCTGTATGGCATCCAGCACCGCGTGATAACTGCGGTATGTGTTAATACCCAGCAGTGTTTCATGCTCGCCGGCAAAAAGGTGGGTGTCCGTTATTTGTAAAATCCTGATTCTGGCCCCATTCGCCACAGGAAGTGTCAACAGGCTTTCCAAATGATGGTGTCCTTGGTTACTTAAATCTGTCTAACAAACCGGGATCGACATCGAACCATACGCCAAACAATATTTTAGCCAATCAGCAAGAAACTGATTAATCTGATGCTTTTCGTCACGCTGATGTAACTTATTATTCGGATAATCATAACGTGCTTTGAAGCGAAAGATCTGCTGACTGGCACACACTTCCGCAACCAGCGCGTCATGATACAGCCTGACCGTCATCATCGGCAGGCTCCAGTAGCTTACCGCCGGCGCGACCTGCTTAATCTCCACCAGCGAAGTGTAGCGGGTAGACTCAAGAATCGTTAAACGATAGACAGCATGATTAACGCGATAAACCGCGGTTTCACCGACTTCGTCGATACGGGGCAGCAAACGCCGTAACTGCATGAAATTGGTTTCGCACAGCCTCATCATTGCCGGGAAATCCGGGGTATAACGCTTCATAAATTCAACCCGCCCACGTGTTTCGCAGTTTTTCATGGTGCAACGCCAACCATTGCAAGGCAATGACGGACGCTGCGTTATCGATAATCCCATCCTCAACCCACTGATAAGCCTGTTCACGGCTGACGACGTGCACCCGGATATCTTCGTTTTCCTCCGCCAGCCCGTGAATACCGTCCGCGGTGCGGGCATCCACCTCGCCCACCATAACGGTCAGGCGTTCGCTGGTGCCGCCCGGGCTGGCAAGATAGCTGACGATTTGCCGGCAGCGGCCGACGGCCAGTCCCGCCTCTTCCTGCGCTTCCCGGCGCGCCACCTGCTCCATGCTCTCTCCCGGTTCAATCATGCCCGCCACCAGTTCAAGCAGCCAGGGGGAGACGCTGGTGTCATAGGCCGCAATGCGGATCTGCTCGGCCAGCACCACCTCGTCGCGCACCGGATCATAAGGTAACAGGACAACCGCATGTCCGCGCTCAAAAATCTCGCGGCTGACTTCATCGCTCATCTCGCCATTAAACAGGCGATGGCGGAAACGATAGCGCACCAGCGAAAAAAAACCGTTGTATAATTTTTCACGTGCGATAATTTCCACATCGTCTTTATCGAAAGTAACCGGGCTGGGTATTGAATGCGCCATGAATAAACTCCTGTAACGGGTATTGGTGGAATCCGCCATTGTAGGGCGAAAATCCCGGTCATCAAACTCGCGGTTATTTGTGGTAGATTTGCATCAAGGCAGAATCCGTCGTCTGCACAGCAGGCATTATTACCGTAAACCGTTGTAATACGGCAAGCGCTCGCCTCAGGCCCGAGTAGTCCGGAATCGCCTGAGCCGGCGGGACTCACGGAAAGATGGCACATTCAGCTACCTTATCCTATTGGCAGATTCTGATAGAATCGACGATTATTCGTTATATCGACAGCGCTACCATAGCGACATTGCTGCACAACAAGGAATGCAAATGAAGAAATTGCTCCCTCTTCTGATTGGTCTGAGCCTGGGCGGTTTTAGTGCCATGGGGCAGGCAGAAAATCTGTTACAGGTCTATCAACAGGCTAAAACAACCAACCCGGATTTACGCAGCTCGGCAGCAACCCGCGACGCGGCGTTTGAAAAAATCAATGAAGCCCGAAGCCCGCTGCTGCCGCAGCTGGGTTTAGGCGCGGATTATACCTATAACAACGGCTATCGCGACAACGATGGCGTGGACAGCGATGTGAAAAGCGCGTCATTGCAATTGACGCAAACCCTGTTCGATATGTCCAAATGGCGCGCCCTGACACTGCAGGAAAAACAGGCCGGTATTGAAGATGTCACTTTTCAGAGCGCGCAACAGACGCTGATCCTGAATACCGCCACCGCTTATTTCAACGTTCTGCGCGCGATCGATTCCCTCTCTTATATCAACGCGCAGAAACAGGCGATTTATCGCCAGTTGGATCAAACCACCCAGCGCTTTAACGTCGGCCTGGTGGCGATTACCGACGTGCAGAACGCCCGCGCGCAGTATGACAGCGTATTGGCAAATGAGGTTCTGGCGCGAAATACTCTGGATAACGCATTAGAAGTGCTGCGGCAGGTAAGCGGTAATTTCTACCCGCAGCTGGCGGGATTGAATATCGAACGTTTTTCGACCCAGAAACCGCAGGGGGTGAACAACCTGCTGAAAGAGGCGGAAAACCGCAACCTGAATCTCTTATCGGCGCGATTGAGCCAGGATCTGGCGCGCGAACAAATCCGCTACGCGCAGACCGGGCACCTGCCGACGCTGGATCTGACCGCATCGACCAGCGTAAGCGATACCAAATACTCCGGTTCTCAAACGCGTAACAGCAATCAGTTCAATGACAGCGACGTCGGTCAAAACCAGGTTGGCATCAATTTCACGCTGCCGCTGTATAGCGGCGGCGCCACCAGCTCGCAGGTGAAACAGGCGCAGCACAGTTTCGTCAGTTCCAGCGAACAGCTGGAAAGCGCTCACCGTTCCGTGATCCAGACCGTGCGCTCGTCGTTTAACAATATTTCCGCCTCCATCAGCAGCATCAACGCTTATAAGCAGGCCGAAGTTTCCGCGCAAAGCTCACTGGATGCGATGGAAGCCGGTTACCAGGTAGGAACCCGCACCATCGTCGACGTGCTGGACGCCACCACCACGCTATATGACGCCAAGCAGCAGCTTTCCAGCGCCCGTTATGATTACCTGATCAATCAGTTGAATATCAAATCCGCGCTGGGCACGCTGAACGAATCCGACCTGCAAACGCTGAACGCCGCGCTAGGCCAGCCGGTGTCGACCACGCCGCCGGTCGCCGACGATAGCGGCAGCGCGCCGCTGGCCGCCGGCACCACGTCGGCATCGTCCGGTTTGCTGCGGTAATCCACGCCAGGGGAACATGTTGTTCCCCTTTTCCCCCTCCGGAGCGCTGCCGGTCAGATAAAGCGAAGCGCCGCACAACTGAATGTATAGCAACGTAAAGAGTGGCTCGGTTACCGCCATTGGTGCTTTAAATTCAAGCAGCCTTCCCCTATTCTTAAGCGCAATTGTTAACAATTGGGCATGATGTCTTTTCTCTGGGATTAACACGATGAAACGCACCAAAAATATCAATCAGGAAACGTTCCGCAAAGGGTGGCGAACCTATCGTTTGGCGCCTATCGCGCTGGCGGTCAGTACGGTATTCATACTGGCCGGCTGTGAGCAGGCCGATGAAACGGTTTCGCTGTATCAGAACGCCGACGACTGCTCCGCCGCCAATCCGTCCATGAGCGCGCAATGCACCACGGCATACAATAACGCGCTGAAAGAGGCGGAAAAAACCGCGCCGAAATACGCCACCCGCGAAGACTGCGTCGCCGAGTTCGGCGAAGCGCAGTGTACTCAGGCGCCGGCGCCGGCACAGGCCGGGGTAGGCTCGGGCGCGGCCGCTGAATCCCAGCAGAGCGGCAGCTTCTGGATGCCGCTGATGGCCGGCTACATGATGGGCCGGATGATGGGCGGTTCAGGTTTCGCGCAGCAGCCGCTGTTTACCTCGAAATCCCCGACCAGCCCGGCCAACGGCAAGTTTGTCGATGCCAGCGGTAAAAATTACGGCAACGCGACAACCGGCCGCAGCATCAACGTACCGAAAACGGCGCTGGCCCCTAAACCGGCCACTACCTCCACCGTTACCCGCGGCGGATTTGGCGAAACCGTCGCCAAACAGACCAGCATGCAGCGCAGCAACGCCAGTTCCAGCACTTCCCGTAGTATGGGTGGCTGAGGACCTATTTAATGAAGCGGATTGAAATCAAGGAACGCCCCGACTGGCGTGAGAAAGCCACTGAATTCGGCTTCCGTTTTCACACCATGTACGGCGAACCCTACTGGAGTGAAGAGGCGTACTATCAGTTTACCCTCGCCCAGATTGAAGAGCTGGAAGATACCACCGCGGAGCTGCACCAGATGTGCTTGCAGGTGGTGGAAAAGGTCGTTAACAGCGACGCGCTGCTGGCAAAATTCCGCATACCCAAACACACCTGGGAATTTGTCAGAAACTCCTGGCGCACCAACCAGCCGTCGCTCTATTCACGCCTCGATCTGGCTTATGACGGCCAAACGCCGGCCAAGCTGCTGGAAAATAACGCCGATACGCCGACATCGCTCTACGAAGCGGCATTTTTCCAATGGCTGTGGCTGGAAGATCAAATCAAGGCCGGGCAGCTGCCGCAAACCGCCGATCAGTACAACAGCATTCAGGAAAAGCTGATCGAACGTTTTGAAGATCTTAAACTAAACCGCGGCTTCGGCCTGCTGCATTTCGCCTGCTGTCAGGATACGGAAGAAGATCGCGGCACGGTGCAATATCTGCAGGATTGCGCGCTGGAAGCCGGTCTGCCGAGTGAATTCCTATATATGGAAGAAATCGGCCTCGGCGAAAAAGGCCAGTTTACCGATCTGGAAAATCAGGTCATCAGTAACCTGTTCAAGCTCTATCCGTGGGAATTCATGCTGCGCGAGATATTCTCCACCAAGCTGGAGGATGCCGGCGTGCGCTGGCTGGAGCCCGCCTGGAAAAGCATTATCTCCAACAAGGCGCTGCTGCCGATGCTGTGGGAAATGTTCCCCGACCACCCGAACCTGCTCCCCGCCTATTTCACCGAGGATGAACACCCTGCGCTGGAGAATTACGTCATCAAGCCGTTGTTTTCCCGCGAAGGGGCCAATATTCAAATCGTGGAAAACGGCCGGGAAATCGCCGCGGTGGGCGGGCCATACGGCGAAGAGGGCAAGATCATCCAGCAGTATCACCCCCTGCCCAGGTTTAATGGCAGCTATACGCTGATCGGCAGCTGGCTGGTAAACGATCGGCCCTGCGGCATCGGCGTTCGTGAAGACCGCGAGTTGATCACCCAGGATCTGTCGCGTTTCTACCCGCATACGATTGTGGATTGACGGTAAAAGGCACGGTTTTCAGGCCGTGCCTCAGCACAATATCTATCCCACCTGCACCGACAGCATACTCAGCGACCCCATCGCAATGCCGTCGATCGGGATGCCGACGGCCTCTTTGCCATCCCAGCTTCCCAGCACGTACAGCAACGGCAGATAGTGATCCGGCGTCGGGTTGGATAATGCCGCGCCCTCATGCTGCATAAAGTTGATCAGCGGATGATTGTCTCCCTGATAGCTCAGGTTATCTCGTACAAACTGATTGAACGAAACCGCCCAGGGATAGGGCTCCGCTTCCCCGTCCCATTTGACCATCCGCAGGTTATGCACCACGTTGCCGCTGGCGACGATCATAATGCCCTCGTCACGCAGCGCCGCCAGTTTACGCCCCAGCTGGTAGTGATACCCGGCAGGCTGCGTGCCGTCGACGCTCAGCTGCACCACCGGGATATCCGCCTGCGGATACATTTTGATCAGCACGCCCCAGGCGCCGTGGTCCAGCCCCCATTCGCCGCCGTCCGCCGCCACCGGGATCGGCGCCAGCAGCCGTTGAATTTTTTCGGCCAGCTCGGGCGAGCCGGGCGCCGGATACTGCGTATCGAACAACGCCTGGGGAAAACCGCCGAAATCATGGATGGTGCGGGGTTTTTCCATTGCCGTCACCGCCGTGCCGCGGGTATACCAGTGGGCGGAAACCGCCACGATAGCTTTGGGACGCGGCAACGTTTCCCCTAACGCCTGCCATGCCTGGGTATAGGGATTATTTTCCAACACGTTCATCGGGCTACCATGGCCGAGGAACAGTGCGGGCATCCGGGAAGTGTGGTTCATAAAAATATCCTTGATTTATCAGCGTCGTGCCGCAGCACGTTATGGGGCTACTTTACGCCTTTAGCGCGCCGAAAAAAGTCGGATATCCGTGATGAAGAGCATCAATAAATTTGAAGAGAATGGCGACAAATAAAAAAAACGGCCAGCGTGCGTAGTAAAACGCTCGTTGGCCGTATAACAAATTAAGGGAGTTGACCGTTAAGCCGCTTTCTTTCATGAAAAGCGTCGTGGACAGTCATTCATCTTTATTGCCTGTTGGCACAGGTAGCAACTCCGCCGCAGCGCAGTTTTACAAAATTAAGGGAGTCGACCGTTAAGCCGCTTTCTTTCATGAAAAGCGTCGTGGACAGTCATTCATCTTTATTGCCTGTTGGCACAGGTAGCAACTCCGCCGCAGCGGAGTTTTACAAAATTAAGGGAGTTGACCGTTAAGCCGGGTTCTGTCGTGGACAGTCATTCATCTAGGCCAGCAATCACTCACTGGCTCAAGCAGCCTACCCGGGTTCAGTACGGGCCGTACCATGTGAACCCCTATTTGGCCTTGCTCCGGGTGGAGTTTACCATGCCGCGAACTGTTGCCAGCCGCGCGGTGCGCTCTTACCGCACCCTTTCACCCTTACCTGATCCCGCTTTCGCGGGCCATCGGCGGTCTGCTCTCTGTTGCACTTGTCGTAGGCTTGCGCCTCCCAGGCGTTACCTGGCACCCTGCCCTATGGAGCCCGGACTTTCCTCCCCTCCGCCTGTCTCCCCCGAAAGGGACGGCAGCGAAGCGGCGACTGTCTGGTCAACTCCGGCGCGGATTGTATAGTGTTTTACCTTATGTGTCACCCTTGCTGCCGGTCGAGAGCGTACTTATACAGCGCATTCTTCTTTACGCCGTGGATTTCCGCGGCTAACGCGGCGGCTTTTTTCAACGGCAGCTCCCGTTGCAGCAGGGATAACGTACGCAACGCCTCGGCCGGCAGCGCCGCGCTATCCGCTTTATGGCCTTCCACAATCAGCACCATCTCGCCCTTGCGGCGATGTTCATCCTCTTTCACCCAGGCCAGCAGTTCTCCCACCGGCGCGCCGTGAATGGATTCCCAGGTTTTAGTGATTTCGCGCGCCAGCACCACGTAGCGTTGCGGCCCCAACACGTCGCTCATGTCCTGCAAACTGTCCAATAAGCGGTGCGTCGACTCGTAAAAAATCAGGGTTCTGGGCTCTTCCAGCAGCCCGCGCAGCGTATCCGTCCGCGCCTTGGTTTTCGCCGGCAGAAAGCCTTCATAGCAGAAACGATCGGAAGGCAGCCCCGCGGCTGAAAGCGCGGTAATCGCCGCGCAGGCCCCCGGCAGCGGGACAACCCGGATCCCCGCTTCGCGACAGCGGCGCACCAGGTGATAACCGGGGTCGTTAATCAAGGGCGTTCCGGCGTCGGACACCAGCGCAATGCTTTGCCCCGCCTGCAATTTCGCCAATAGCGCCTCCGCTTTTTGCTGTTCGTTATGATCGTGTAATGCGAACAGCCGCGCATTAATGGCAAAATGTTGTAACAACAGGCCGGTATGACGGGTATCCTCTGCGGCAATCAGGTCGACACGCTGCAACACGCCGAGCGCGCGTTGGGTGATATCGCCCAGATTGCCAATCGGCGTGGGGACAATGTAAAGGGTGGATGCAGAAATATCTGCTTGTTGGTCTTGATTCATTGTTTCATCCGGGTTGCCGATTTAATATTGAGCATCTTTAAAAAAAATCATTGGATACAGTATGCTTTCCTTTCTTTTCGTCCGTACCCAGGCAGGGCGCATTATTCCCGTCCTGTTGGCGGCGCTGTTTCTTGCAGGCTGTCCGGGTCAGGCGCCGCAGAGCCCGCCCCCCGAAGTCCAAGGCAGGGCCGATGCTTCATCCGATTATTATCTGCAACAGATGCAGCAGAGCGGCGATAATAACAAGGCTGACTGGCAATTACTTGCTATTCGTGCCTTATTGCGCGAAGGCAAAGTACCGCTGGCCGACCAGCAGTTTAGCGCATTACCGGACGCATTAAGCGCGTCTCAGCGGCAGGAGCAGCAATTGCTGCGCGCGGAGCTGTCGGCGGCGCAAAACAATATGGACGGCGCGAATGCCGCCTTGAGCCAACTGGACGTCAGCGCCCTCTCCACCCAGCAGCAGCTGCGCTACCATGAGGCGCAAATCAAGGCGAATCAGGGACGTCCGTCCATCACATTGCTGCGCGCCTATATCGCTCAGGAACCGCTGCTGCAGGGCGACGCCCATCAGACCAATCTCGATCAGACCTGGCTGGCGCTGGTGCAGATGACGCCGCAGGAGTCGGGTTCATTACTGATCAACGCCGATGAAAATATTCTGCAGGGCTGGATCGATCTGCTTAATACCTATCAGAACAACCGCCAGTCGACCGATCAGCTAAAAGCGGCGCTTCAGGACTGGCAAACCCGCTATCCGCGCCATCCGGCGGCCAAAACGCTGCCGACGCAGTTAAGTCAGGTGGTTGATTTCCAGCAGCCGCCGGCCGGCAGCATCGCACTGCTGCTGCCGTTAAACGGTCAGGCGCAGGTGTTCGCCAATGCTATCCAGCAAGGGTTTAACGCGGCCAAAAGCGGCCTGGCGACGCTGGCGCAAACCGCGCCGGCGGCGGTAAGCGACGCCCAACCGAACGCGTTCCCGGAGCAGAACGCCGTTGCGGCGACTGATGAGGTGGATGAACAAAGCGGTCAGGACGGCCAGCCGACCGAGGCATACAGCAGCGACGTTAATGCCGTCGCCGCCGCGCAGCCTCCGCTGCCCAGTTCGCTGCCGGTAAAAGTGTATGACACCTCATCACAGCCGTTGGCTAATGTGTTGTCCCAGGCGCAGCAGGACGGCGCGTCCCTGGTTATCGGACCGCTATTGAAAAACGAAGTGGAACAACTGCCCGCCAGCCACTCTCCGCTGAATATTCTGGCGCTCAATCAGCCGGAACAGGTGCAGAACAGTCCCAATATCTGCTATTTCGCCCTGGCGCCGGAAGATGAAGCCAGGGATGCCGCGAAGTTTATTTATCAGCAGGGTAAACAGCAGCCCTTGCTGCTGGTGCCGCGCGGCGCCCTCGGCGATCGCGTCGTCAACGCCTTTGCGCAGGCCTGGAGCCAGCAAGGCGGCGGCAGCCCGTTGCAACAGCGTTTCGGCAACGCTTTCGAGCTAAAACAAGCCATCAACAGCGGCGCCGGCCTGAGCCTGAGCGGTCAGCCGGTGAATATAACGCCGCCGCAGGCGCCGTCGGGGGTTACCGTGGGCGGCCTGACCATTCCGGCGCAGATTGAGCCGACGGTGAACCCATCGGTAAGCGGCAATATTGACGCCGTTTATATCATTGCTACCCCCGATGAGCTGACATTGATCAAACCGATGATCGATATGCGCACCACATCGCGCTCGCGCCCGGCGCTGTACGCCAGTTCGCGCAGTTTCCAGGCCGGCAGCGGACCTGATTTCCGGCTGGAAATGGAAGGGTTGCAGTTCAGCGAAATCCCGCTGTTGGCGGGCGCCAATCCGGCGCTGATGCAGCAGGTTACCAGCCAGTTCAAAAATGACTATTCGCTGGTGCGCCTGTACGCCATGGGAATGGACGCCTGGACCCTATCCAGCCGGTTTGGCGAAATGCGTCAGATCCCCGGTCACCAGGTGGCCGGCGCCACAGGCGTGCTGAGCTCGACGTCCGACTGCGTGATTAACCGGCAAATGACCTGGCTGCAATATCGTCAGGGACAGTTGGTGCCGGCATCCTGAACCGGCGCGCGACGGGCGCGGATTATGAACGGCAGGCCCGGCGCTACCTTGAAGGCGCCGGCCTGACCTTCGCCGCCGCCAATGTAACGTTGCGCGGCGGCGAGCTGGATTTGATCATGCGCGATAGGCAAACCTGGGTATTTGTGGAAGTGCGCTACCGGCGCAATGCCGACTTCGGCGGCGCGGCGGCCAGCGTGACCCGGCAGAAACAGCGGCGCCTGCTCCATGCCGCCGCCGTCTGGCTGGCGCAGCGGGGAGCGAGCTTTGATACGGTGGACTGCCGTTTCGACGTGCTCGCCATCACCGGCGATCGGTTTACCTGGATACCCAACGCCTTTAACGCGCAGGGATGATACATTGCGGAGCCGACGCCGCGCGATCGCGGCGACAGACCGCGAATATTGCAGGAGCAGGCTATCGACCGGCTGCCTGGGTTGTTTATTAATGGACGCTAATTAAAGTAGGTTAATTCAACGTGCTGGATAGAATAAAAGTTTGTTTTACCGAGAGTATTCAAACGCAGATCGCTGCTGCGGAAGCCTTACCTGATGCCATCTCCCGCGGCGCGGTGGCGCTGGTGCAGAGCCTGCTGAACGGCAATAAAATTCTGTGTTGCGGCAACGGAACCTCAGCCGCCAATTCCCAGCATTTTGCCGCCAGCATGATTAATCGCTTCGAGGCCGAACGCCCCAGCCTGCCGGCCATCGCACTTAATGCCGATAACGTGGTCTTAACTGCGATCGCCAACGATCGGCTGCATGAGGAAATCTACGCCAAACAGGTGCGGGCGCTGGGACAAACCGGCGACGTATTGCTGGCGATATCAACGCGCGGAAATAGCCGTGACATAGTAAAAGCGGTGGAAGCGGCGGTAACCAGAGATATGACCATTGTAGCGCTGACCGGCTACGACGGCGGCGAGCTGGCCGGGCTGCTCGGGCCGCAGGATGTGGAGATCCGCATTCCTTCACACCGCAGCGCCCGTATTCAGGAAATGCACATGCTAACGGTTAACTGCCTGTGCGATTTAATTGATAACACACTTTTTCCACACCAGAACGATTAAGGAGCACTACATGAGGATAAGTTCTGCATTTGCCGTGCTGTCTATCGCCCTTTTATTACAAGGCTGTGTCGGCGCGGTAGTTGTCGGCAGCGCCGCGGTCGCCACCAAAAGCGCCACCGATCCCCGTACGGTGGGGACGCAGGTCGACGACGGTACGCTGGAAATCCGCGTAACCAATGCGCTGAGCAAAGATGCGCAACTGAAGAAAGACGCGCGCATTATCGCCACCGCTTATCAGGGGAAAGTGCTGCTGACCGGGCAATCTCCCAACTCGGAACTCGCCGACCGTGCGAAACAGATCGCGCTTGGCGTGGAAGGCGCGGCCGAAGTTTATAATGAAATACGCCAGGGCACCCCGGTCTCGCTGGGCACCGCGTCAAGGGATACCTGGATCACCACCAAAGTGCGTTCGCAGATCCTGGCGAGCGACACGGTTAAATCTTCCAACGTGAAAGTCACCACCGAAAATGGCGAAGTGTTCCTGCTCGGCCTGGTTACCCAACGCGAAGGCGCGTCGGCGGCGGAGATCGCCAGCAAGGTCAGCGGCGTGAAACACGTCACCACCGCCTTTACTTATCTGCAATAAGATCCGACCGCTGATGGAAACATCAGCGGTTTTCACTCTCCCGCGGCGGACGATAGCAGCCAGAGCGCTCGCCGGGTCTCCATGCCGACAACGGGACGCGCTTTCCCCCGACCGACCTCCTCTTCACCGGACAACAGGGCGGAGAACCCCGCTTGCTCGATCCGGGCGCGATAGCGCGGCGTCTTCAAGGCTTGATCCGCCTGCAGCATCAGCGGTATCAGGCGGCTGCTCCGCCTGTCCAGCGTCTTATGCGGCCAAGCCTTATGCTCATCAAGATAAGGCGCCATAAAATCCAGCGCTTGAGGCAGACTGCTCCCCTGCGGCGTTTGATATTGCCACAGATTTTCGCCGACCCGGGCGGCCAGCACCGCCATATCCGTTATCGCCTGAAGATTGAAGTAGCTGTAGTGAAAAGAGCGGGTCCGCGCCAGCTCCTCCGGCTGCGAGCCGTCAGGCATCAGCTGATGATCCAGCTTACGCCGCAGTAGCGCCGCCATGGATTTCACCACCTCCGTTTCCCCCACATACCAGGCGATGCCGGCCGTCTGTACGGCATACCAGCTGCCGTGGTTATTTTTTGCCGCGGCTTCTTTTCTGCCCGGCTGACTGGTCTGCAGCCAGTGTAAATATTCACTCATCCATCGCCGCATATGCTGCTCATCCCGCGTGGTCCAGCCGGGCGCCTTGCGCAGCATAATCAGCGAATCAACGATACGGGTGGAAAAATAGCGGCCGTCCAGTACGCCGGCGCCCCGCCCCGTCGCTATTCCCGGAATGCCTTGCGCATAATTCAGATTGGGATTCATACGGGTGGCGGGATCGATAAACCAGGTGCGGATCATCGCGATCGCTTTATCCGCATATTGCTGTCTGCCGGAAAAATACCATGCCAGCGTCAGGGCCTGAACCCGAGAGGTGAATGTCGCCAGCCGCACACCGTCCGTGCTCTCATCCTTGCTGGCCGGGTTTACCTGCCCGTCGCGCCGCACCCAGGGGAACCCGTCGGCTTGGTGCGGATCGGGCCACCAGTAGGCGCCCAGGCTCAGATAATCATGTCTGGAACCGCTGGGCGGCGTCGCCGTTTTCCGGGTGACGCTGGGATTAGGCGCATCGAGCGCCCGATCGGCCTCGGCGAGCAGTTGGTCGTACGCCAGACGCGTTTGCGGCCGCTCGGTATTTTGCCGTAGCTGTTGCTTTACCGACGCCAGCCGGGAGGGCTGTAAAAAGGCATAGGGCGGATCGGTTTCATCAGCCGCGCTGATTGTTGGCGCGCTTGCCCACCATAGCAGGGCAAACACTGGCAAATAGCTCAACCGCATGTTTTCTCCTCCGCGCCGGGAACCTGCTCAGCGTAATCCGTTGGCGCGCAAAAACGCTTCGCCGCCGATCTGACGCATCTGGCGTAAAATCCACTGCTGACGCTGCACCACGTACCCGGACGGCGCGTTCACGCGAAAACGAATGGGATTGGGCAACACCGCCGCCAGCAAAGCCGCTTCGCTGGCCGTCAGCCTGCCGGCGGGCTTGTTGAAATAACGCCTCGCGGCGGCTTCCACTCCAAAAATACCGGGGCCGAACTCGGCAATATTGAGATAGACCGTCAGGATCCGCCGCTTGCTCCACACCAGTTCAACCCCGGTGGTAATCCCGGCTTCGAGCGCTTTGCGCAGCCAGCTGCGGCCGTCCCACAGAAACAGATTTTTCACCGTCTGCTGCGAGAGCGTGGAGGCCCCGCGGATCCGCTGCGTATTACGCTCGTTATGTTTCAGCGCCGAGCTGATGGCCTCAAGATCAAGCCCCCAGTGCTGAGGGAAGCGCTGATCTTCGGCGGCGATCACCGCCAGCGCCATCACCGGGGCAATCTCATCCATGGCGACCCAGTCCGAATGCGCCACGTAGGAAAAATCACCGCTCAGCCAGGCGCTGATCTGACGCTCCGCCATCACCGCGGAAAACGGAACCGGCAGAAAAGAAAACAGTACGATCCCCGCCAGCCAGCAACCCGTCACGGCCAGCAGGGCGCGTACGACCAGGCGTTTAATACCGCTCAGCGGCCCCCTACGGCGTCGGTTCGAGCTCATTCAATAAAATCCAGCACGCGGCCCACCAGCTTATCAATCCCCTTTGCCGCTTCGCTGATTGAGCCGGCCAGCATGTAGGCGGGCGTGGTGATAATTTTGTGCTCGGCGTCCACCACGATATCATCGACCGGGCAAACCACGTGAATCCCCCCCATTTCTTCAATAGTTTCAGCAACATCAATATCATTACCGATGGTAATTCTGACCGCTTCTCCCAACAGCTTAGGCAGCAGTGCGGGGCTGATGCAAATAAAGCCAATTGGTTTGTTTTGCTTATAAATTGTCTGTGTGAGTAATTTCAGATTTTCATCAATCCGGCATGCCGAACCCTGGGTGGCGAGGTCGCTTAAATTTTTAGCCGAGCCAAAACCACCGGGCACGATCAACGCATCCAGCTGCTGCGCATCCGCCTCCGAAAGCGGCTGGATTTTTCCTCGGGCGATGCGCGCCGATTCAGCTAAAACGTTGCGATTCTCATTGGTTACGTCACCTGTCAGATGATTGATCACGTGGAATTGCGGTTTATCCGGCGCAAAGCAAACCGCTTGCGCTCCCGCCCTGTCCAACGCCAGCAGCGTCAGCACGGCCTCATGAATCTCCGAACCGTCATAAACACCGCACCCGCTCAGCACAACGCCGACTCTTTTCATCGTCTTTTCCCCCATTTCATTACATCAACTAATTGATTTTTTAATTGACAAACACTAATCTACATCACACATTTTAATGATTCTTGTAACATACGTTTCCGCTTTTGCTATTTTGTTGCTTGATGAAGATGTAAGATTGATAAGGTAAGAATATCCGCACTTGCGAGCTCACGAACCCTGATATCTAAGATGCAGGTGCCCGTTTTCCCTGGTGTTGGCGCATAATTCGCGCACCCCGGCCTCGGTCGGGGTCATTTTTTTTCCGCCTCGGCCACCCAATCCCGCAGCACCTGAACATCGTGACGCCAGTCGTGTTTAAGTTCGTCGATCCATTCCTGGACGTTGTCCCACCAGGCCGGCAATGTCGGCGTCTGTATCTGCTGGGCAACCTGTTGCAGATGACGCAGCCCCACCGATCCCGCCGCCCCCTTAATCTTGTGCCCCTCTTCGGTAATGCCTTTCTGATCGCGCGCCGTCATGTTGGAATCAAGAATAGCCAGATAGCCCGGCATCATTTTTTCGAACATATCCAGGCTTTGGTGAATCAGTTTGGGCCCGACCAAATCCAGGTACTGTTCCAGCATCGCAATGTCCAGCAGGTCCTCGTTAACCATTTCGCCACCTTTTTCAGTCAGCGGATCGTCGCCACGCGCGGTGTGATGATCCCAATATTGTTTGATAACCAAGGTCAGCGCCGGCACCGACAGCGGTTTACTCAGTACGTCGTCCATACCGGCGTCCCGATACTCTTTTTTATCTTTCAGCACGTTGGCGGTTAACGCCACCAGCGGCGGCAGGCTGCGGTCGGCGTAGCGCTGGCGTATCTGGCGCGCCACGTCCAGCCCGGTCATATCCGGCAGTTGAATATCCAGCAGCGCCAGGTCGAACTCATCGGGATCGAACATATCCAGCGCTTCCTGCCCGGTCATCGCCACTTCCACGCTGCTGCCCAGTTTTTCCAGCACCGAGCGCGCCACCACCACATTCAGCTCAATATCCTCCACCAGCAGCACGTGCAGCGCCGGCAGCGGCATCTCATCATCCGCATCCTGATTGCCGCCGGCCTCTTCCACCGCCGGCGCCGTGACCGTCAGGGTGAAGCAGGAACCTTTGCCCTGAACGCTGGCGACCTGGATGTCGCCCCCCATATTCTGGGCCAGGCGTTTCGACACCGACAGGCCGATGCCGGTTCCGGTCGCCGGTTTTCCGCCGTGCTGGTCCTTCACCTGATAGTACATGGCGAAGATTTTTTCCAATTCATCCGCCGGGATCCCCATGCCGGAATCCTCGACCTCGAAGCGCAGACGGTCGCCCTGTTCATGCCATACGCGCACCACGATTTTTCCCTGCGGGGTGAACTTCACCGCGTTGCTGAGCAGGTTCCACAAGATCTGCCGCAGACGCGTGCCGTCGGTAATGATTTTCTGCGGCAGCGGCTGGTGCGGCTCCACTATCAGCTTCAGCCCCTTGGGCTGAGCCAGCAATCCGCCCAGATTCTCCAGATCGACCAGAAAGCCGGTGAAATCTATCGGCTGGTTATCCAACTGCACCTTGCGGCGCTCCTGCTTGTCCATTTCAATTACGTCGTTGAAAATATTGCCCAGCGTGATGGCGCTGACATGAATGGTTTTTAAATACTTCTGCTGTTCCGCATCAAGCTGCGTATCCAGCAGGATGCGGCTTAACCCGACGATGCCGTTAAGCGGCGTACGCAGCTCGTGGCTGATGGTTGAGATAAAAGTGGTCTTCTCCCTGCTGGCGCTCTCTAACGCGTCCTGGTAACGCTTACGCTCCGTTATATCGCGTCCGAAGCCCATGAGCCCGTGGCGTTTGCCCATGCGATCGTAAAAGGGCACCTTGCGCAGCTCAAAACAGGCTTTGCGGCCGTCGGGATACACCAGCCACTGTTCATAGGTCAGCGACACGTTGTGGCGGAACACTTTTTCGTCCGTTTCCATCACCTTCTCGGCGATGTCCGGCGCATAGACATCCTTCGGCGTCAGGCCGATAAGCTGTTTCTGGCTTTTGCCCACCAGCAGCTCCATGGCGCGGTTGCAGCCGGAAAACTCTTTGTTTTCATTGCGGTAATAGACCAGGTCGGGCGAAGCGTCGAGGAAAGAGCGCAACAGCGCGGACTGCTGTTCCAGCTCCACCTGCGCCTGCTCGCGGCGGGCCATCTCTTCTTTCAGCTTGCTGACGACCTGCAGGCGCGCCTCTTCCGATTTGATGCGATCGGCGATTTCCTGATTAAGCTGGGCGATGTTTTCCTGTAGCTGTTGGTTCAGCTCCAGATCCCGGTGGCGCATCTCTTCCAGCTTCGCCACCAGCTTCGCCAGCCGCTGGCGCGACTCCTCCAGCTGTTCCACCACGACGGAGAGGAAATAAACCGCCCAGGGGGTAATCAGCAGCCCGAAAAAGACCGAGCGGACGACATCGATATTCTCCACTTCCCCGCTGAGCAGCAGGGTAACGGCCATCTGCACCACCATCGCCAGCAGCACCAGTACCGAAGCCAGCAGCAGTGAAAAACGGACAAGCCCCAGTTTTACCATTAAATCAACGTAGTACTGGGCCAACAGGCGGATTTGCTTCATAGCGGTTTCCTTAGTCACGAACCAGCGAATCATATCGTAAAATGACCGCCGGTGCGGTGCCGGTTACGGCAGATTCGCCACATCGTCCGCCAACGGCGCATTTTACCGCGCGGCGCTAAATATCGCGGTACAGATAAGGCGTGCCCAGCGCCGATCCCTGCACGCCGTGGATCTGTAAATAGCGATCCAGCTCGACCATGCCGGTCCAGCGATTTTCACACCACAGCGGCGCCAGCAGCGTCGGGCGGCGGGCGCTGGCGGAAATGCGATGATAGACAATCTCCGGCGGCGTACGGCGGATCATCTCGCCGGCGGTCGTCACATACTCTTCCAGCGCCAGCGCGGGTAATCTGCCCGCCCGCCAGGCTTTGGCCATAATACTGCCCTCCACGATATGCAGCGGATGCAGCTTGATGCCTTCCACGCCGGTTTCCACCACCTGGTCGAGCGTGGATAAGCAGCGCTGCGCATCCTCGCCCGGCAGACCGACGATCAGGTGGCAGCACACCTTCAGGCCCCGCTGGCGGGCGCGGCGCGCGGTCTGCTGATAGCTGGCGAAATCATGCCCGCGATTAATACGGCGCAGCGTTTTGTCGCTGGCGCTCTGCAGGCCCAGCTCCAGCCACACCTCATAGCCGCGCTCATGGTAGCCGGACAGCAAATCGAGCACCGCGTCCGGCACGCAATCCGGCCGGGTGCCGACGCACAGCCCCACCATATCCGCCTGAGTCAGCGCCGCCCGATACATATTTTCCAGCACCTGAACTTCGGCATAGGTGCTGGTATAAGCCTGAAAATAAGCCAGATAACGCTTTGCCCGCTTGACCTTGCCGGCCTGCGCGGCCAGCTGCTGGGCGATGCCGCGCTGCTGCATCTGTTCATCGGCAAACGAGGCGACATTACAGAAGGTGCAGCCTCCCCGCCCCAGCGTTCCGTCGCGGTTCGGGCAGCTAAAACCGCCGTGCAGCGTGAGCTTATGGATCTTTTCTCCGTAGCGGCGCTGAAGATTTCCACCAAACATATTGATTAATTTTTGTAATTGCATATTCTGATTAGCCCTCTTGAGGAAGAGCAGCCTACTCCGTCAGCCCCAGCGCCGCGATGACGCCGATCAATCCCCGTCCGGCAGTTAAAATGCATGATTATTCGCTTTTAGTGAAAATAAACGCATATTCTCGATAATTAATTTTTCTTATCCGGCTGCCTACCTTCATTAAAAGATGACGTGAAAATGAAAAACAGTGGCATAAATCAAAAAAATCGGGCAAAGCAGTACAAGATTCCGAAAATAAGAAAAATTGCAGCATGTAGCGGAGATATTGTGATATAGGCATAGTGATACAGCTCACAGTATGCCCTCATCCAATAGTTGCCAATCAGTATACTTTAGCTAAAAAAATCATTAACTTTCATAGGTATAACTAAAAACTATCCCTTATAGGCACATTTTGCACTGTTATTTGACCTGACCAGGCTTTCTCGCTAATTTGGGAATCCGCTGGAAGCTTTCCCGATGAGTCCCTGACTCGTCATATTTATGCAGTAAATGAAGACTCCCTCTACAAACAAGTCATTTACCACTTGTGAGACCGTCACGAGAGGCCGAAGAAGAGAGCGGCAGGTACACGCAGCTCGACGCCAAGGTGCTTTCTCGCAGTAGGTTGTGAGAGTCACACAGAGCCCGGGGAGGTTCACTATTATGTTGTACGATGCATCCCAAGAGAGAGACAACTGTGGTTTTGGCCTAATCGCCCATATAGAAGGCGAGCCGAGCCACAAGGTCGTGCGTACCGCAATCCACGCACTGGCCCGCATGCAGCACCGTGGCGCGATCCTTGCTGACGGCAAGACCGGCGACGGCTGCGGCCTATTGCTGCAAAAACCCGATCGTTTTTTCCGCCTGGTGGCGGAAGAGCGCGGCTGGCGCCTAGCCAAAAATTACTCCGTCGGCATGATGTTTCTCAATCAGGATGAGGAGCTGGCCCGCGCCGCCCGCCGGATTGTGGAAGAAGAACTGCAAAATGAAACGCTGTCGGTGCTTGGCTGGCGCGAAGTGCCGACCAACCCGGACGTTCTGGGCGAAATCGCCCTTTCCTCGCTGCCGCGCATTGAGCAAATCTTCGTCAACGCCCCGGCCGGCTGGCTGCAGAGCGATATGGAACGCCGTTTGTTTATGGCGCGTCGCCGCATCGAAAAACGGATTGAAGATAAAGAATTCTACGTTTGCAGCTTCTCCAACCTGGTGACGATCTATAAAGGCCTGTGCATGCCGGCGGATCTGCCGCGCTTCTATCTCGATCTGGCGGATCTGCGCCTGGAATCGGCAATCTGCCTGTTTCACCAGCGTTTCTCCACCAACACCGTGCCGCGCTGGCCGCTGGCGCAGCCGTTCCGCTATCTGGCGCACAACGGCGAGATCAACACCATCGCCGGCAACCGCCAATGGGCGCGCGCCCGTGCTTATAAATTCAAAACCCCGCTGATCCCCGACCTGCAGGACGCCGCGCCGTTCGTCAACGAAACCGGCTCCGACTCCAGCTCGCTGGATAACATGCTGGAACTGTTTCTCAGCGGCGGGATGGACATCATCCGCGCCATGCGTCTGCTGGTGCCGCCGGCCTGGCAGAACAACCCGGATATGGATCCGGAGCTGCGCGCCTTCTTCGACTTTAACTCCATGCATATGGAGCCGTGGGACGGCCCGGCGGGCATCGTGATGTCCGACGGGCGCTACGCCGCCTGTAACCTGGACCGCAACGGCCTGCGTCCGGCGCGCTACGTCATCACCAAAGACAAACTGATCACCTGCGCCTCCGAAGTGGGCATCTGGGATTATCAGCCGGATGAGGTGGTGGAAAAAGGCCGCGTCGGACCGGGCGAGCTGATGGTTATCGATACCCGCCACGGGCGCATTCTGCATTCGGCCGAAACCGATGACGACCTTAAAAGCCGTCACCCGTATAAAGAGTGGATGGAGAAAAACGTCCTGCGCCTGGTGCCGTTTGAAGACCTGCCGGACGACCAGGTCGGCAGCCGCGAATTTGACGATACCCTGCTGGAAACCTATCAGAAACAGTTCGGCTACAGCGCCGAAGAGCTGGATCAGATCCTGCGCGTGCTGGGCGAGAACGGTCAGGAGGCCACCGGCTCGATGGGCGACGACACGCCGTTCGCCGTGCTTTCCAGCCGTCCGCGCATTATTTATGACTATTTCCGCCAGCAGTTCGCCCAGGTGACCAACCCGCCCATCGATCCGCTGCGCGAAGCGCACGTGATGTCGCTGGCCACCTGTATCGGCCGCGAAATGAACGTCTTCTGCGAAGCGGAAGGCCAGGCTCACCGTCTGAGCTTTAAATCGCCGATCCTGCTTTACTCCGATTTCACCCAGCTGATCTCGCAGGATCAGCAACACTACCGCGCGGATACGCTGGACCTGACGTTCGAACCGCAACGGCAAACGCTGCAACAGAGCGTTGAAAAGCTGTGCGACGAGGCGGAGCACAAGGTGCGCGACGGCGCGGTGCTGCTGGTGCTTTCCGACCGCGGCATCTCCGCGCAGCGCCTGCCGGTGCCGGCGCCGATGGCCGTCGGCGCCATTCAGCGCCGTCTGGTGGAGAAAAGCCTGCGCTGCGACGCCAACATCATTGTTGAAACCGCCAGCGCGCGCGATCCTCACCATTTCGCGGTGCTGCTCGGCTTCGGCGCCACGGCGATTTACCCTTACCTCGCCTACGAAACGCTGGCGAAGATGGTCGATAACCACACCATTGAAAAAGCGCATCGCGCGGTGATGCTCAACTATCGCAACGGCATCAACAAAGGGCTGTACAAGATCATGTCCAAGATGGGCATATCCACCGTCGCCTCCTACCGCTGCGCCAAACTGTTCGAAGCCGTCGGTCTGCATCAGGACGTCTCGTCCCTCTGCTTTCAGGGCGTGGTCAGCCGCATCGGCGGCGCCAACTTCAGCGATTTCGAGCAGGATCTGCTGAACCTGTCCAAACGCGCCTGGCTGAAACGTAAGACGCTGGATCAGGGCGGCCTGCTGAAATTCGTCCACGGCGGCGAATACCACGCCTACAACCCGGACGTGGTCACCACGCTGCAGAAGGCGGTGAAAAGCGGCGACTACGCCGATTACGAGCACTATTCCCGCCTGGTCAACCAACGTCAGCCCGCCACCCTGCGCGACCTGCTGGCGCTGAAGCCGCAGGCGGGCGCCGCCATCTCTATCGACGAGGTGGAGCCGGCGACGGAAATGTACAAGCGCTTTGATACCGCGGCGATGTCCATCGGCGCCCTGAGCCCCGAAGCCCACGAGTCGCTGGCCGAGGCCATGAACGGCCTGGGCGGTTTCTCCAACTCCGGCGAAGGCGGGGAAGATCCGGCGCGCTACGGCACCAACAAGGTTTCCCGTATCAAGCAGGTGGCGTCCGGCCGTTTCGGCGTCACCCCGGCCTATCTGGTCAACGCCGACGTGATTCAGATTAAAGTGGCGCAGGGCGCCAAGCCCGGCGAAGGCGGCCAGTTGCCCGGCGATAAGGTTACGCCGTACATCGCCAGACTGCGCTACTCGGTGCCGGGCGTGACCTTGATTTCACCGCCGCCGCATCATGATATTTATTCAATCGAAGACCTGGCGCAGCTGATTTTCGATCTGAAACAGATCAACCCGAAAGCCATGATTTCGGTCAAGCTGGTTTCCGAGCCGGGCGTCGGCACCATCGCCACCGGCGTGGCGAAAGCCTATGCCGACCTGATCACCATCGCCGGTTACGACGGCGGCACCGGCGCCAGTCCGCTGACCTCGGTGAAATACGCCGGCTGTCCGTGGGAGCTGGGCCTGGTGGAAACCCAGCAGGCGCTGGTGGCCAACGGCCTGCGCCACAAAATCCGCCTGCAGGTGGATGGCGGCCTGAAAACCGGGCTGGATATCATCAAGGCGGCGATACTGGGCGCGGAAAGCTTCGGCTTCGGCACCGGACCGATGGTGGCGCTGGGCTGCAAATACCTGCGTATCTGCCACCTGAACAACTGCGCCACCGGCGTCGCCACCCAGGACGAAAAACTGCGGCGCGACCACTATCACGGCCTGCCGGAGCTGGTCGCCAACTACTTCCACTTTATCGCGCACGAAACCCGTACGCTGATGGCGGAACTGGGCGTAAGCCGCCTGGTGGATTTGATCGGCCGCACCGATCTGCTGCTGGAGCTGGATGGCTTCACCGCCAAGCAAAACAAGCTGGATCTGTCGCCGCTGCTGCAAACCGCGACGCCGCAGCCGGGCAAGACGCCGTACTGCACCGAAAGCAACCCGTCGTTCGACAAGGGGCTGCTGAACAAGGAGCTGTTGGCGCAGGCGCAGCCATACGTGGAAGCGCGGCAAAGCAAGGCGCTCTACTTTGATATCCGCAACACCGACCGTTCCGTCGGCGCCACCCTGTCCGGCGCGATTGCCGCGCAGCATGGCGATCAGGGGCTGGCGAGCGATCCGATCAAAGCCTACTTCTCCGGCACCGCCGGGCAGAGCTTCGGCGTGTGGAACGCCGGCGGCGTCGAACTGACGCTGACCGGCGACGCCAACGACTACGTCGGCAAAGGGATGGCGGGCGGCAGCATTGCCGTGCGTCCGCCGGTGGGCTCGGCGTTCCGCAGCCATGAAGCCAGCATCATCGGCAATACCTGCCTGTATGGCGCCACCGGCGGCAAGCTGTTTGCGGCAGGTCGGGCGGGCGAACGTTTCGCGGTACGCAACTCCGGCGCCATCACCGTGGTGGAAGGCATCGGCGACAACGGCTGCGAATACATGACCGGCGGCATCGTCTGCGTACTGGGCCGTACCGGCGTCAACTTTGGCGCGGGCATGACCGGCGGGTTCGCCTACGTTCTTGACGAGGACGGCGAATTCCGCAAACGCGTCAACCCGGAACTGGTGGAAGTGCTGGATGTAGAACAACTGGCTATTCATGAAGAACATTTGCGCGGCCTGATTACCGAGCATGTGCAGCATACCGGTTCGCAACGCGCAGAAGAGATCCTCGCTAACTGGCCGGCATGGGCATCCAAATTTGCTCTGGTGAAACCGAAGTCAAGTGATGTGAAGGCATTGTTGGGTCACCGTAGCCGTTCCGCAGCCGAGCTGCGGGTTCAGGCGCAGTAAGAGGTCATCATGAGTCAGAATGTTTATCAATTTATCGATTTACAGCGCGTTGATCCGCCCAAAAAACCGCTGAAAATTCGTAAAATTGAATTTGTTGAAATTTACGAGCCGTTCTCGGAGAGCCAGTCCAAAGCGCAGGCCGATCGCTGCCTGTCCTGCGGCAACCCTTACTGCGAATGGAAATGCCCGGTTCATAACTATATTCCCAACTGGCTGAAGCTGGCGAATGAAGGCCGGATTATCGAAGCGGCCGAGCTATCGCACCAGACCAACAGCCTGCCGGAAGTCTGCGGCCGGGTGTGCCCGCAGGATCGCCTGTGCGAAGGCTCCTGTACGCTGAATGACGAATTCGGCGCGGTCACCATCGGCAATATCGAACGCTATATCAACGATAAGGCGCTGGAAATGGGCTGGAAGCCGGATATGTCCGGCGTTCAATCCACCGGTAAACGCGTGGCGATTATCGGCGCCGGCCCCGCCGGCCTGGCCTGTGCCGACGTACTGGCGCGCAACGGCGTACAGGCGGTGGTGTTCGATCGCCATCCCGAGATCGGCGGCCTGCTGACCTTCGGCATCCCGGCGTTCAAGCTGGAAAAAGAAGTGATGATCAAGCGCCGTGAAATCTTCAGCGGCATGGGCATCGAATTCCGCCTGAACACCGAAGTGGGTAAAGACGTGCAGATGAAAGATCTGCTGGACGAGTTCGATTCGGTGTTCCTCGGCGTCGGCACCTATCAATCCATGCGCGGCGGGCTGGAAAACGAAGAGGCGCCGGGCGTCTATGACGCGCTGCCGTTTCTGATCGCCAACACCAAGCAGCTGATGGGCTTCGAAGCCTCATCCGCAGAGCCTTACGTCACCATGCAAGGCAAACGCGTGGTGGTGCTGGGCGGCGGCGATACCGCGATGGACTGCGTGCGCACGTCGATTCGCCAGGGCGCGACGCACGTTATCTGCGCCTATCGCCGCGATGAGGAGAACATGCCGGGCTCCAAGCGCGAAGTGAAAAACTCGCGTGAGGAAGGGGTGGAATTCAAATTCAACCTGCAGCCGCTGAGCATTGAAATTAACGAGGCCGGCAAAGTGTGCGGCGTCAGAATGGCGCGCACCGAGTTGGGCGCGCCCGATGCCAACGGGCGCCGCCGCCCTGAAATCGTCGCCGGTTCGGAGCACGTGCTGGAAGCGGATGCGGTAATTATGGCTTTCGGCTTTCGTCCCCACAAGATGACGTGGCTGGCGGAACACGACGTCGAACTGGACGGCCAGGGCCGCATCATCGCCCCGGAAAACAGCGATAACGCTTTCCAGACCAGCAACCCGAAAATCTTTGCCGGCGGCGACGCCGTACGCGGCTCGGATCTGGTGGTGACCGCCATTGCCGAAGGGCGCAAAGCGGCAGAAGGCATTTTGGACTTCCTGGAAGTCTGACTCCCCTTGCCCGGACCGGTATTTTCGGTCCGGGCAGCATCGCGCTCCGCCGATAATCTCGGCGAATTCCCCATCCCGCCTGGAAAAATCCCGCTTAGCGTCTACCATTGTTACGTGCTTGCACGTTGATATTAATGGAAATTTAAAACTAGGAGATAACATGACGGTTAAAGTAGCGCTTGTTACTGGCGCAGGTCAGGGGATCGGCCGCGCTATTGCGCTTAGACTGGCGAAAGACGGCTTTGCCATCGCCGTGGTTGACTACAACATGGATACCGCCCATAACGTGGCGCAAGAGATTGAGCAGGCCGGCGGCCAGGCAATCGCCCTTAAGGCTGACGTTGCCGATCGGGACGCGGTTTTCGCCGCTGTCGCAGAGACCCAGCAAAAATTCGGCGACTTCAACGTCATCGTTAACAACGCCGGGATTGCGCCCTCCACGCTTATTGAAGACATTACCCCGGAAATCGTCGACCGGGTGTATAACATCAATGTCAAAGGGGTTATCTGGGGTATCCAGGCTGCGGTCAAGGCGTTTAAATCCCTCGGCCACGGCGGCAAAATCATTAACGCCTGTTCTCAGGCGGGTCACGTTGGCAACCCGGAACTGGCGGTATACAGCTCCAGCAAATTTGCCGTGCGCGGTCTGACGCAAACCGCCGCGCGCGATCTGGCGCCGCTGGGCATTACCGTGAACGGCTTCTGTCCGGGAATTGTAAAAACGCCGATGTGGGAAGAGATCGACCGCAAAATCTCCGAATCAGCGGGAAAACCCGCGGGCTACGGCACCGCCGAATTTGCCAAACGCATCACCCTGGGACGCCTTTCCGAACCGGAAGACGTTGCCGCCTGCGTCGCCTATCTGGCCAGCCCTGATTCCGACTATATGACGGGGCAGTCCTTGCTGATCGACGGCGGTATGGTATTCAGTTAAAACTATATACTTTACCCACAGCCGGGCGTCGCCAGTCCGGCTGTTCTCCTTTCATTCCAGCGTTTCCCACTCCTCGCGCGGTCGGATTTATTACGACAGGCTCTGCTCGTTCAGTGAATCAATCACGTCCTGTTCCGTTAATAACGGCGTGGACTGCGAGAAAGAGTAGTAAGGGGGCTTATTGTCGATATATATTTGCGCCACAAACTCCTGCCCGCCCTGATCGTCAAACAGAGCCGCGGGGACAAAATAGGTGGCGGGAGAGAGAAGCTTATAAAACAGGTGTGAACCACAGACCTTGCAGAATGCCCGTTCAGTCCAATCGGAAGAGCGATACAGGGTAATATTTTCCTCACCTTCTATGCTGATATCATCTTTGCAATCAACGGACATAAAAGGCCCGCCGCCCCATTTCTGGCACATGCCGCAGTGACAGGCCGTCACCTCGGTTACCGGATGCGCGGTAGAGATTGTCACTCCGCCGCATAAACAATGGCCTTGATGCATTATTCCTCCTTAACCATCCCGCCTGAAATGCCTGACGCCTCCGCACAGGACGGCGCTCATCGTCTAATGTCAGCCTCAGTTATAGCACATGCGGTATACTCATCTTTTTCCGTCGCCGGATTTTAAGATGATGATCAATTTTCAATCGGTATTTCCGCAGGCGTCATTATCGAAAACCGAACTGACCGTGCTCGGTTATATCTACACGCATCCGCAACGCTGTATTGAAAACGGCGTACGCGCGGTTTCCGCAGCCTGTTACAGTTCGCCCTCCACGCTGGTCAGGCTGGCGAAAAAGCTCGGCTTTCGCGGCTGGCTGGAACTGGTCTATTTCATCAAATTCAACCTGATCAAAAGCACCGCCGACCACCCGGCGGTCGCCGCCGGGCTCTATCACAGCCGCTTTATGACCACCCGGCCGGAGGACGGCATGGCGGCGTTTCTGGACGGGCTGCGCCATCAGCGTCTGCTGATCCACGGCAGCGGTTTCTCGCAGCTGGTGGCGCAGTATTTCTACAACAAATGCCTGACGGTGGGCATCAACAGCTATCTGGCGCTATGGCCAGACCTGGATATTCTGGGAGAGAAAGGCCGGCTGCAATTCGACTGTGCGTGGGTGATTTCCAAATCCGGCCGCAGCCATTCAGCGTTGGCATGGCTGGAAGCAACACGGAAAATCGACCTGCCGCTGATCTGCTTCACCGGCGACGGCGCCAGCCCGCTGGCCGCGGCGGCGCAACGGGCGTTTATTTTTGACGATCACCAAAAATACGACGACGATATTTACTACGCCAACCCCTTTTTCGGCTATTGCCTGCTCGGCTTCGAGCGGATCATCGGCGCCTGGCTGAATCAGGGCGACCCGGACGCCGGCGATCACCAGCCGGCGCAATAATCCCGGTGCGCTTTCAGATACGCCGCCACCAGCTTGCGCGCCAGCGAATAGGAGTTGACCAGCGGATGCACCATCAGCGCCTTTACCGCCAGATGCCGGTCGCGCGTTAGTATCGCCTCCACCGCCAGCCGTTCATACTCTTTAACTTTGCCGATCAGATTGCGCTGGGTTTCCGGCACCTCGCCGACCTCAATCGCTTGCAGGCCGTCACGCCCCAGTTCACAGCTGATTTCGATCACATCGTCGTCATGAAGAAAATCAAGCGCGCCGCGATTGGCCTGGGAAACCACCACCCGTTTGTTTTGCCCGCTGCCGACCGCTTCCAGAATATCGATGGCGACCCCGGCATAGCCGCCGCTGTCCGGCTGTTCAATGAATTGTCGTAATGTTATCGGCTGCCGCACGTGCGCCTTGCCCTGATTCGACTCGCGCTGCATATAGCTGTTTTCACGAACCAGATAGTGCGACAACCAGACATCGAAAGCGCGTTCCGGGTTGGCGGTGATATCCAACGCCGACAGTTCGCGCAGCATCGCCTGATTGATGACGGCGATTTGCTCGCCGCGCGTCTCTCCGGCCGCGAGAATCGCCTCCAGCGCCTCTTCGCGGTAATAATAGTAATACAGATACTCATTCAGCAGTTGGTTATGATTCAGCGCCACCAGCTCCGGAGAGAAATATTTCATGCCGCTTTCGCGATAAAGACGCGGGTCCGCCAGCAGGCGCGCGGTCACGTCCGCGCCGCGCAGCCGCACGTTATGGAACCAGGAAAGGTGATTCAGGCCGTAGCAATCCACCTTGAGATCCTTCGCTTCACACCCCAGCAAAACGGCCAACTCGCCGATCAGTTCGCTGGGGGCATCGCAAATGCCGTACACCCGGCGCTGAAAACCGGATTTCAAAATCGCCTCGGTCACCATGCCGGACGGGTTGGTGAAGTTGAACAAGACCGCATCCGGCGCCGCCACCTCTTCAATCAGCCGGCAGTAATCGACAATCACCGGGATGGAGCGCAACGCCATGGCGAAACCGCCGGCGCCGGTGGTTTCCTGTCCCAATACCTGATGGTCGAGCGCGATGCGTTCATCGAGCACGCGCCCTTGCTCGCCGCCGACGCGCAGCGTGGTGATAATCGAGTTCGCTCCCGTCAGCGCCGCGCGCGCGTCGCTACTCAGGCTAAAGCGGACATCGGGACGGATACGCTGAAACACCTCGCGGGCAATCTCGCCGTAAATCGCCAGTTTGGTTTCGTCCGTATCCATAAATACGACGTCGCTGACTCCAATGCGATGCGCATGATAAGCAATGGATTTTGCCAGGAAAGGGGAGCGTACGCCGCCCCCGCCCAATACCGTTAATTTCATCTCTTTTTCCTTTCACCGTCTGGTATCCGCCAGCAGGCGATCTTCCACCTGCCGGCGGATGGTGCCGACATGAACACCATAAATCACCTGAACGTTATTGCCGTGGCGGATCACGCCCTTCGCGCCACCCGCCTTTAACGCCGCTTCATCCAGCAACGCGCTCTCTTTCAGTTCCACGCGCAGACGCGTAAAGCAGTTATCCACCGCCAGAATATTCGCCGCGCCGCCCAGCGCATCGACCACATCAGCCGCCAACGACGCTTCCCGAATTTTTTCCTGCTGCTCCCGGTACTCCTGTTTTGAATAGAGCCTTACCGCGTCATCATCTTCACGGCCGGGCGTTTTCAGGTTGAGCCGGGTCACCAGGGTTTTGAAAACCACGTAATACACGCCGAACTGTACCAGGCCGATGGCAATCCACAGCGGCCAGCGCGTGAGCGACGCCGGCAACGGCAGGTTGTAGGCCACAAATTCAACCAATCCGCTCGCCCCCCAGGGACGCACATCCAGCAGATAACACGCCACCTGGCTCAGCGCCGTCAGCACTGCGTGGATCACCCACAGCAGCGGAGAGATAAACAGGAAAGTGAACTCTATAGGTTCGGTGATGCCGACCAGAATGGAGGTCATCATCGCCGGGATAAGGATCGCCTTGGCCTGAAGCCGTTTTTCCGGCTTCGCGGTGCGGTAAAACGCCAGCGCCGCGCCGGAAAGCCCGAAAATGGTCACCATCCCCTGCTGCGAGAAGCGCAACGACGGATCCATCAACGGCGAAAGCGCCGGGTCACGCATATAAGCGAGGAAAATCGCCTGAGAACCGGAGACGGATTCGCCATTGGCGAATAGCGTGCCGCCGATGGCGGTCAACTGGAACGGCGACCAGATGAAATGGTGCAGCCCGGTGGGGATCAGGAATTTCTCAAAGAAGCCATAAACGAAAACCCCGCTCGCTCCGGCGGTTTTCATAAACCCGGTGAGCGAACTGATGCCCTGCGCCACGACCGGCCACAGATAGCTGAACGCAATGGCGTACGCCAGAATAATCGGCGTCATGGCGATCAGCACCAGTTTGGCGCCGCCATACACCGACCAGATGCCGCCCAGCTCCTTTTGCGCCAGCCGGTTATACACCCAGGCGACGGTCACGCCCAGAATCAAGCCCAGAAAGATCCCCATATCGATCACATGAAAACCGAGGGTCTCCGTTTGTCCGGTGCCGAAATATTCGCCATTGACCTTTTCCGCCACCCGGCCGCTCAGCTCCAGAAAGGAAGCATTGGCGCCGAGGAACATGATGAAGCTCATCAGCGCCACCAGCGCCGCTTCGCTCTTATTGCTTTTCGCCATACCGTAGGCGATACCGACGGCGAAAATCAGTCCCAGATTGCCAAACAGCGGCCAGAAGGTATCGCCAAGCAGTTTTCCAACCTGCTCCAGCGGCGCAGAAGAAAACAACGTGGGGTTGGAGAGAATGGAACTGAGGGCCAGAATCAGGCCGATAACGGGTAAAAACAGCACCGGCCCCATCATGGCTTTGGAAAATGACTGTAACCGGCCCAGCAGTGAATCAGAGAGTATCTTCATATCAAGTTCCTCATGGGGGAACAGATTAAGGGCATTATTGATTGTTGTTGGCGTTTTCCCGGTGAAGGCGCAAAAACGGTATGACTGATTCGTTTCCAACCGCTTATGTTCAAGTTATAAAAGCCGTTTTGCCGGAAAACAATAAACCGGCGCAAATAGGCACCGGTAAGCAGGCCGTGACAACCTGTTTCACCTGTTTTGGCCCAAAGTCGTTGAAAAGCCGTCATAAGTTGACCGTATGACGCCTTGGCGTTTTAAATAGAACAGCGCATGGCGGGCAGGAAAAATAGGGCGGGTAAATATATATGCCGGAATGGCAATGGGCGAAAAAACGAGTACATTGTGTATGCTGTATCTTCTTCACTGATACAGAACGGAAAATAATGAACGTCACCATCCGCAACGCAGAAAAAAAAGACGCTGAAATCATCCTTGCCATGATTACCGAACTGGCTATTTACGAAAAAGCGCGCCATGAAGTGGTTACCGACCAACAAGGCATCGAAGACAGGTTATTCGCTCCGGACAGTAAAACGGAAGCCCTGATATGCGAGGCGGATGGCGTCCCGGTGGGCTACGCGGTATTTTTCACCAGCTATTCCACCTGGCTCGGGCGCAATGGCATTTACCTTGAAGACCTGTACGTCACGCCGGACTGCCGGGGAAAAGGGATGGGCAAAACCCTGCTGCGGCATATCGCACGGCTGGCCGCGGAACGTAACTGCGGCCGTCTGGAATGGAGCGTACTCGACTGGAATCAGCCGGCGATCGATTTTTACCGCAGCATCGGCGCGGCGCCCCAGCACGAATGGATTCGCTATCGCCTGGAAAATGAAACGCTGCGCGCGTTTGCCGGGGAAAAGAACTAGTCGTGCCTCACGACGTTTAACGCCTCACCGCACACTATATTCTTAACCATGCACGGCCCGTCATAACGGACGGACCGCTTCCCGCCGCTTACGCCGACACCGGAGGAACTCCCCTTATCGTGCAACCTCGTCAGAGTGTTGCCTTGTTCTGTATTGGTTCGTTGATGGTCATTAGCACCAGCAAGCACAGAAACGAGCAGATAGCCATAAAACCGAATACATAACCCCAACTGAAGTTATCCAGCAGAAGCCCCGCAATTAGAGGACATGCCGCTCCACCCAGCTGTCCTCCAGTGTTGATAATGGAACCGGCAATAGGAAACACCTCTTTGGTTGTGAGCGCCATGGGATAAACCATGTAGGCGGAGAAACCCAGGTTGAACAGGATACCGGTTAACAACAGCAGTCCTCCAAGGATAATGGGATTATCCGGTGCGTTGATCAGCGTTATCATCATGACCACGGTTGCAATGGCGGAGGCCATCATCAAAGGTTTTCTGCGTTTGTTTAGCAGTCTGTCCGAACACCATCCACCCAACAGGTTACCGATCACGGCGCCAATCCAGGGAGCGGATGCAAGCATCCCCATTTTCATTACCGAGAAGCCTTTCTCATTCATTAAATAGGTTGGGATCCATGCCAGCAAAACGTTCACGATGCCCATCATGAAAAAGTAGCCGAGCATGCTGCCAAGTACGTTCCATGATTTAAAGATTTCTTTTTTGGTACCGATCAACGGAACTTCTTTAGTACGGATTATCCTGTCTAATAATTTGAAGGATTTTTCGTTGGCATAGATAGGCCGCGATTTTTTCGTGTGTGCTATGACTTTTCCGGTAGGGATTTTCTCTTCAATGATATCTAATTCTTCCGGCGAGCAAAATTTACTTTCTCGTGGTGAATTGGTAACGATTAAATACCAGATGACGGAAAGAAACAGGCCCGGAATGGCAAAGAAATAGAAAACGTAATGCCAACTGTAGTGATAGATAATGATGGCACATAACGGAGGAACAAGGACCGGGCCAAATTTCGCCGCTGATAAAAAGATTGCCGTGACCAGTCCTTTTTCCGAGGCCGGGAACCAACGATTAATGGTCGACGTAATACCGATGGGTAAGGGTCCTTCCGCCAGGCCCAATATAAACCTCGATACTTTTAACCCAAGAATTGAGGTAGAGAAACCAACAAAGCACGTTGCCAGCGAAGTCAATATCATTGATATTGAAAATATCTTTCTCACGCCAAATTTAGCATAGAGGAAACCACTAGGTATTTGTGCTATGGCATAGGCCAACAGAAAAAGACTGGCCAGTGCCCCCGCTTCGGTGTTGGACATATGAAAATCAGATCGGATAAAGGGTAACACAACACCGATATTTGCTCTGTCAGCAGCAGCTACGGTATAAACGCAAAAGATAAGTGATGCAATGACCCAGCGAAAACGCCCTGGTTTATTATTTGTGCTATTCATTGTTTTTCCCATCAAAGATAAATACAGTTTTTTTCCAAAAGTTTTTCATCCACCCACGACATATCCCATTCGTCATTTTCTATCTGGGTTTTGATATTTTCTTCTTTTTCTGTAACGTATTTTGTTTTTTCTAATATGGACTCAAGGTCATTCTGCCTGACGACGACAGCACCATCAAGGTCTGCAACGATCATGTCCCCCGGAGTGATAACAACACCATCGATAGAAATAGGAAAATTAATCTCTCCAGGGCCATCTTTAAAAGGACCGGCAGGGGTTGCCCCTAAAGCAAATACCGAAATAGGTGATTGTTGAATAAAATCCAGATCGCGAACCATACCGTTGATAATGATCCCTGCAATGCCTTTTTTCATCGCCCAGCGCAGCATGAGCTCTCCCATCAGCGCATTTTTTTCACCACCTTGCCCATTCACCACAATAACATCACCTGGAGAAGCCACTTCAATTGCCTTGTAAAACAAAAGGTTATCTCCACTACGCAAATTGACCGTCAAGGCCGGACCTGCGAGTTTTAAGTCATTCAGTGGCCTGATTTTATTGCTCAGGCAGAACTGACGATTCATGACGTCGCCGATATTTGCCGCCGGTAGTTTCCTGAACTCATCTATCAAATATTTTTGTGGTCTATTAAAATATTTTTTAATCTGGAATCCGTTATTTGACATAAACACTCCGATTTTACCCAATTAAAAATGTGACGCACTTCTAAAAAATGAAATTTATTTACTTTACGCTCAATAAAAACAGAAAAAATTAATTATTGGTGAATTAATGTAGTGACATATTTAATTGCCAGGTCTTTTTGTGTAAAGAGAAAATAATAAATATTAAATATCAATTATTGGAATATATGCAGGTGGAGAAATGAATGCTATCTTACTAAAAACATTTTTAACCATTGTAAAAGCAGGGAGTATCAATAAATCGGCCGAGGAACTTTTTGTTGCTCAATCCACTGTAACCAAAAGATTACAGGTACTTGAAAATGAATTAGGATTTAATCTATTTGAGCGAAATAAGGGTATAAGAGAAATAAAACTGACAGAGGCAGGTAGTTCTTTCCTTGAGATTGCTGAGAAATGGTATGATTTTTTTCTGGAAATAGAAACTATAAAATCTAATGAATCGAGAATAAACATTACAATAGGATGTCTGAATAGTATTAATTTCGCAATCTTTACTCCTCTTTACCGGGCGCTTATTAACCACGAAAGTAAAATGAATGTGAAAATCGTGACAACGCACTCCATCGATATTTTTGGTTTGATTGAAAAACGAATAATTGATGTTGGGTTCTCTTTCTCGGATTTGAAATCTCAAAACACCATGAGTTTTAAACTATACAGTGAGCCTATGGTCGGGTTGTGTCTTCCAAGCTCTATTCTGGCGGGAAAAGAAGAGGTTAAGCTTGAGCAACTTCAGGTTAAAGATGAGTATTATGTCCGCTGGGATGAGGATTTTGAACGCTGGCATATGCAAGGGTTTGGGCGTATTCATGGTTTTAATGCTCAGTTTGATAACGGTCATCTGATCATGAACTTATTATCACATGGAACAGACTGGGCTATTGTCCCCAGTTCTACGGCTTTATTTGCCCAAAAACAGCACGGATGCGTATCCTTTCGTCTGGCTCAAAACTGTCATCCGCCCAGTAGAGTGGTTTATATGGTTATGCATAAAAACCAGAAGAAAAGTACGCAAAAAGGCGTGGCTAAACTGGCTGCTTTATTACATGAATTATCTGGATTGTTAGCGAAAGAAATTCCGGGTATCGAGTTTTATACCCAAAATATTATTGAGAGTTTGGAAGTTGATTGAATATCAACTAAAGATTATTTTTCTGATGGTTATGATTTTTCAGTATCTTATGAGACATAAAAAAGGGCACTGTCAGTGTGCCCTTAATAAATCAGGTGACTTATTTAACCACCCGCAACGACGGTCTTCCTCCCTTGGGAGGCTGCGGCGGATCGTCATCGGGATTATCGTTTTCATCCGCGGCGTCCGGATTATTGTCGACGATCGACATCACCGTACTGGCGGTGACGTCCTCATCCTGAAAATCGTCGAGTTCGCCCGTCGATTCATAGGCGGGTTCCGGCTCAAACATGGTGCCGGCGCCGTTCTCCCGGGCGTAGATCGCCAGCACCGCCGCCATGGGTACATATACCTGACGCGGCACGCCGCCGAAACGGGCGTTAAAGCGCACGCTGTCATCAGCCAGCTCAAGACCGCCGACGGCTCGGGGTGCGATATTCAGCACAATCTGCCCGTCGCGGGCAAATTCCATCGGGACCATAACACCCGGCAGAGTAATATCGACCACCAGATGAGGCGTCAACTGGTTATCCAGCAGCCAGTCATAAAAAGCCCGTAACAGATACGGACGACGCGGAGACAGTTGAGACAACGCCATGTTGTTTAACCTCTGGTTTGCAAACGCATTTCACGTTCAGCTTCCGTCAGGGAAGCGAGAAACGCATCACGCTCGAATACGCGCGTCATGTAGCCTTTCAATTCTTTCGCACCAGAACCGCTCAATTCAATGGCTAATTGCGGCAGGCGCCATAACAGCGGGGCCAGATAACAATCCACCAGGCTGAACTCTTCGCTCATAAAGTAAGGCGCTTCGTTGAACACCGGCGCAACCGCCAGCAGTTCCTCGCGCAGTTGTTTACGGGCGCTATCCGCTTCCTGAGCGCTGCCCTGCATGATTTTCTTCAGCAGAGAATACCAGTCGTTCTCAATGCGGTGCATCATCAGACGGCTGTTGCCGCGCGCCACCGGATAGACGGGCATCAGCGGCGGATGAGGAAAACGCTCATCCAGATACTCCATGATAATACGTGATTCATAGAGCGTCAGTTCCCGATCGACCAGCGTCGGAACCGAACCATAGGGATTGAGGTCAATAAGATCCTGCGGCAGATTATCCAGGTCTACCTGCTCAATCTCGACACTCACCCCTTTTTCCGCCAGTACGATGCGGACCTGATGGCTAAAAATGTCGGACGGACCAGAAAACAGCGTCATTACCGAACGTTTGTTGGCAGCGACAGCCATGAAAACCTCCAAGTTTATCGAGAAAATACGGCGAATAACCGATCTGCTACCGTTCCGCGAGCCCATATTCTGCGTTTTTGTCACTCGATATCGGAAAAAGCGACTCGCTGGGAAACAGGCACAAAAGTGGCGAATAGTTTATCAGATTTTGTTCGTTCTGTGGGGATATAAGCGCAGCTTCATCGTTAACCCACGGAAAATAAAGATTATTTTTTCAGAAAGGATAGCCCGCCATAAAAAAACCCGGCGACCATCACCGGGTTTTTTCGCATTGATTTCGCTGCAGCGCAGCAGGAAATTAACGCTTGGAGAACTGAGGACGACGGCGAGCTTTACGCAGACCGACTTTCTTACGTTCAACCTGACGAGCATCGCGAGTCACGAAGCCTGCTTTACGCAGTTCGCCACGCAGCGACTCATCGTACTCCATCAGCGCGCGGGTGATACCATGACGGATCGCCCCGGCCTGACCGGAGATACCACCACCTTTAACGGTGATGTACAGGTCGAATTTGCCAACCATGTCGACCAGTTCCAGCGGCTGACGAACTACCATGCGGGCAGTTTCACGACCGAAGTACTGTTCCAGACTACGCTGGTTGATAACGATATTGCCGCTGCCCGGTTTGATAAACACGCGAGCGGCGGAACTTTTGCGGCGACCAGTGCCGTAGTATTGATTTTCAGCCATTGCCTATAATCCCGATTAAATGTCCAGAACTTGCGGTTGCTGTGCCGCGTGATTGTGCTCGGTGCCCGCGTAAACTTTCAGCTTACGGAACATGGCACGACCCAGCGGGCCCTTCGGCAGCATGCCTTTAACCGCGATTTCAATCACGCGCTCAGGACGGCGGGCAATCATCTCTTCAAAGGTCGCTTGTTTGATACCACCGATGTGGCCGGTGTGGTGGTAATAAATCTTGTCAGTACGCTTGTTACCGGTTACGGCAACTTTATCTGCGTTCAGGACGATGATGTAATCACCCGTATCAACGTGCGGAGTGTATTCCGCTTTATGCTTGCCGCGCAGGCGACTAGCCAGTTCAGTTGCGAGGCGACCCAGGGTCTTACCGCTCGCGTCAACAACGTACCAGTCGCGTTTTACGGTTTCTGGTTTAGCTGTAAAAGTTTTCATTAAAAGCTTACCCAATAATTAGTTACACGCAGGTGTTCACCTAAACGCTAAAAAACAGTCGAGGCTCACACGACCATCAAGTCCAGCAAACCTACCCCTTCGAATAGCCATTGCCGGCACTATAAAGTTTTTGGGAAAAAAACTTTGTTGTAACGTGGGGTCGCAGGATTATAGAGAAGTCGCCGCCAAAGATCGACCTTTTTCGTCGCCGGAACGGGAAAAACCGCCGCCCTATTACGCCAGATGCTGCTGGCGCAGATACTCCTCGCTCTGCATCTCCTGCAGACGCGATAAACAGCGCTGGTACTCAAACTTCAGGCGCTCTCCCTGGTAAAGCTCGAACATGGAGACCTGCGCGGAGATAACCAGTTTGATCCTCCGCTCGTAAAACTCATCCACCAGCGCCAGAAAACGGCGGGCGGTATTCTCCTCCGCGCCGCCCATCACCGTAACGTTGTGCAGCAGCACGCTGTGATAAAGGCGCGACAGGACGATGTAATCGTTCTGGCTGCGCGCCTGCGCGCACAGCGTGGCGAAGTCGACGGCCAGCACGCCCTCGCTCGCGCCGAGGGTGGGCAGAGGGTGATGATTTATCTCCAGGACCGGGCCCGGCGTCACCCACGGCTGCCCCGACAGGCGGGTAAACATCTGCCGCATCGTCGTTTCCGTCTGCGCGTCAAGCGGCGTCAGATAGAGATGGGCCTGCGTCAGCGTCCGTAAGCGGTAATCAATCCCCGCGTCGACGTTCCGCACTTCGCAATGCTGCTTGATCAGTTCAATCGCCGGCAGAAAACGCGCCCGCTGCAGGCCGTTGCGATACAGTTCGTCCGGCGGAATGTTCGAGGTGGCCACCAGGGTGATGCCGCGGGAAAACAGCGCGCGCAGCAGCTCGGCCAACAGCATGGCGTCCGTAATGTCGCTGACGAAGAACTCATCGAAACAGAGCACGTCCGTTTCCGCTTTAAAGCCGTCGGCGACCTTTTCCAGGGGGTTTTCCTGCCCCTGGAACAGGTTCAGCTCCTGGTGCACCCGCAGCATAAAGCGGTGAAAGTGCAGCCGCAGTTTCCGCTCCGTCGGCAAACTGTGAAAAAACAGGTCCATCAGCCAGGTTTTGCCGCGTCCCACGCCGCCCCACATATATAGCCCCTGAACCGGAACCGCGACGCGTTTATCGCTTAATCCCAGCCACGCGCGCCATTTCCCCGGCCCGCCGGCGGAGCGCGCCGCGCGCTCGCACAGCGCCTGATGGATGGTCTCCAGGCGCGCCACGGTTTGATGCTGTACTTCATCGGGCTGATATTCCCCGGCTGACAGCGCTTGCCGGTAAAGCGCCAAGGGTGTTGTTTGCCGCATAATGTTCGCAATCCCTGAGAAAAAATTTAATCGTGTTTTGCTGCGCGTTACCGTCGATTTGAGTCGTAATCGTAGCAGTTAACCACCTTGATGCCAGATATCGGCCAACATTACCCTAAGCCATCGCGCTTCAGGATTCCACTCGGACAAGATTAGCGGTTATAGTGACAATTATTAAGTGAAAAACCCTACGGAACAACGAAGTCAAAATAGGAGTCCTTATGACTTGGGAGTATGCGCTGATTGGTTTAGTCGCCGGTATTGTCATTGGTGCCGTCGCCATGCGTTTTGGCAATCGTAAGCTGCGCCAACAGCAGACGCTGCAGCACGAACTGGAAAAAAGCAAAGCCGAACTGGAAGAGTATCGTCAGGAACTGGTCGGGCATTTCGCCCGTAGCGCGGAGCTGCTGGATAATATGGCGAATGATTACCGCCAGCTTTACCAGCACATGGCCAAAAGCTCCAGCAGCCTGCTGCCGGATATTCCCGGCCAGGATAACCCGTTTAAATATCGCTTGACCGAGGCGGAAGCGGATAACGATCAGGCCCCGGTCGATATGCCGCCGCGCGACTACTCCGACGGCGCCTCCGGCCTGCTGCGCGGCGAACCTCCCGTGCGCAAGTAACGGCGATTGCTTATGGTGTGAGGCCTCATCAAGCCTCACGTTTTTCGCTCGACTCCCCTCCGGTAAAATCAACGGCGTAGGCTATAGTTACAATCTACTGACGAAATATCAGTGAACTTTACACACCGATCGCCACTCTGACTCTTCACCGAGTGTTTAAGTTTATATATCATCATTTTATTCATCAGCTGGTCGTGAGAGAGTTAATCAACAATGAAGAAAAAATCTTTATTATTTAGTGCACTGGCAATGAGCATAAGCTTAACCCTGTCGTCGCTCCCGGCCGCTAACGCCGCGCTGCCCGCCGTGGTTCCCGGGCAGCAGCAGCTTCCCAGCCTGGCGCCCATGCTGGAAAAAGTGTTGCCCGCGGTGGTCAGCGTGCATATCGAAGGCACCCAGGTACAACGCCAGCGTATCCCCGAAGAGTTCAAGTTCTTCTTCGGCCCCAATCTCCCGACGGATAAACAAAGCACTCGTCCCTTTGAAGGTCTGGGCTCGGGCGTCATTATCGACGCCGCGAAAGGCTACGTCCTGACCAATAATCACGTAATCAACAATGCGGATAAAATTCGCGTACAGCTGAATGACGGGCGCGAATACGAGGCGAAATTGATCGGCCGCGACGAACAGAGCGATATCGCCCTGCTGCAGCTGACCAACGCCAAAAATCTGGTTGAGATCAAAATGGCCGACTCCGACCAGCTGCGCGTGGGCGATTTTGCCGTTGCAGTGGGGAACCCGTTCGGCCTGGGGCAAACGGCCACCTCCGGCATCATCTCGGCGCTGGGCCGCAGCGGGCTGAATCTGGAAGGGTTGGAAAACTTCATTCAGACCGATGCCTCCATCAACCGCGGCAACTCCGGCGGCGCATTGGTTAACCTCAACGGCGAACTGATCGGCATCAATACCGCTATTCTGGCCCCCGGGGGCGGAAATATCGGCATCGGCTTCGCCATTCCCAGCAATATGGCGCAAAACCTGGCGCAGCAGCTGGTTGAGTTCGGCGAGGTGAAACGCGGCGTGCTGGGCATCAAAGGCAGTGAAATGACCGCCGAAATGGCGAAGGCCTTCAAGGTCGATGCGCAGCGCGGCGCGTTCGTCAGTGAAGTGCTGCCGCAATCCGCCGCAGCGAAAGCGGGGATCAAGGCGGGCGATGTTCTTACCTCGCTGGACGGAAAACCGATCAACAGCTTCGCCGAACTGCGCGCCAAAATAGGCACCACCGCGCCGGGCAAAACCGTGAAGATAGGCCTGCTGCGCGACGGTAAACGCCAGGAAGTCTCCGTGGTTCTGGATAACAGCGCCACCGCCACCACCAGCGCGGAAACGCTGTACCCGGCGCTACAGGGCGCCTCCCTGACCAACGGGCAGGTGAAAGACGGCAGCAAAGGCGTACAGATTGATAACGTCGCCAAAGATTCGCCCGCGGCGCAGATTGGCCTGCAGAAGGGCGATATCATCATCGGCGTCAACCGTGAGCGGGTGGAGAACATCACCCAGCTGCGTAAGGTTCTGGAGGCGAAACCTGCCGTTCTGGCGCTGAACATCGTGCGGGGCGACGAAACGATTTACCTGCTATTGCGTTAATCATTTCGCCAAACCGGCGCCCCGAAAGGCGGCAGCCGGTAAGCCCGCGCTAAAAAATCGGACACGGCGCTCTGCCCTGTCCGATCGTCTCATGATATTCTCACCGGCATACTCTTTTTACAGTAAACACGCCCATGCTTGTTAAGTTACTCCGTTCCGCGCTGCTTGGTTTGATCGTCGCCGGCATTCTGCTGGTTGCATTTCCCGGACTGCGACCCAATACCCCCTGGTTTAAAAACGGTGAGAGTAATGACAACGCGCAGGAAGATGCGCCGCTAAGCTACTATCAGGGGGTGCGCCGCGCCGCGCCGGCGGTGGTCAACGTCTATAACCGGGTTCCCAATCCCCAACAGCAGAACGAACTGGAAATCCGCACCCTCGGCTCCGGCGTCATTATGAATGACCAGGGTTATATTCTGACCAACAGGCACGTGATCAACAACGCGCAGCAGATTCTGGTCGCCCTTCAGGACGGCCGACTCTTTGAGGCGATGGTCGTCGGTTCGGACACCCTGACCGATCTGGCCGTATTGCGTATTGACGGCACCAATTTGCCGGTTATTCCAATCAATCCGCAGCGCACGGCGCATATCGGCGACGTGGTGATGGCCATCGGCAATCCCTACAATCTGGGACAAACCATCACCCAGGGGATTATCAGCGCCACCGGCCGCATCGGGCTTAGCGCCGCCGGGGAGGATAATCGCCAGAACGGCCGTCAAAACCTGCTGCAAACCGATGCCTCCATCAACCGCGGCAACTCCGGCGGCGCGCTGGTGAATACGCTGGGCGAACTGGTCGGCATCAATACGCTCTCTTTTGATAAAAGCAGCGACGGGGAAACGCCTGAAGGCATCAGCTTTGCCATCCCCATCGCTCTGGCAAACAAAGTGATGGGCAAGCTTATCCGTGACGGCCGGGTAATCCGCGGTTATATCGGCATCAACGGCGTACAGATGGAAAATATCGACAGCAAAAGCTTCGGACAGGGAAGGCTGAGCGGGATTCTGGTCAAAACGGTCGATCCGGGCGGACCGGCGGATAAAGCGGGGATTCAGGTGGATGATATTCTGTTGAGCGTCAACAATAAACCGACCCGCTCGGTGATTGAAACCATGGATCAGGTAGCGGAATTACGTCCGGGCACCGTGATCCCCATTACCATCGAACGCGATAAAAAAGCGATAACCTTGAATATGACGATTCAGGAGTTTCCGGTCAACTGAACCGGGCGGTGTGGTCCTACCGCCCGGTCCGCGCCGCTTATTCGCCGGCTTTGACGCGTTCGATATTGGCGCCCAGCGCCCGTAGCTTATCTTCGATACGCTCGTAGCCGCGGTCGATATGATAGATGCGGTCGACCACCGTCACCCCCTCGGCAATACAGCCCGCCAGCACCAGACTGGCCGACGCGCGCAAATCCGTCGCCATCACCTGGGCGCCGGACAGCTTTGCCACGCCGTGGCAAATCACCGTGTTGCTTTCGATTTCCGCCTGGGCCCCCATGCGGATCAGCTCCGGCACGTGCATAAAGCGGTTTTCAAAAATCGTTTCGGTGATAACGCCGGTGCCTTCCGCCACCAGATTCAACAGGCTGAACTGCGCCTGCATATCCGTCGGGAAACCGGGATGCGGCGCGGTACGGATGGTCACCGCTTTCGGACGCCGGCCCTGCATATCAAGGCTAATCCAATCCTCGCCGGTTTCGATATCCGCACCGGCTTCGCGCAGCTTCGCCAGTACCGCGTCCAGCGTATCGGGACGGGTTTGGCGGCAGAGCACTTTACCGCCGGAAATCGCCGCGGCGACCAGGAAGGTTCCGGTTTCTATACGGTCCGGCAGCACGCGGTATACGCCGCCGCCCAAACGCGCCACGCCTTCAACGGTGATCTTATCGCTGCCCGCGCCGCTGATTTTCGCCCCCAGCGTGTTCAGGAAGTTTGCCGTATCGACAATTTCCGGCTCGCGGGCCGCATTTTCAATAATGGTCGTCCCTTCGGCCAGCGTCGCCGCGCTCATGATGGTCACCGTGGCGCCCACGCTGACTTTATCCATAACGATATGCGCGCCTTGCAGACGACCGTCCACCGAGGCCTTGACGTAGCCCTCTTCCAGGGTGATTTTCGCTCCCAGCTGTTCCAGGCCGTTGATATGCAAATCAACCGGACGCGCGCCGATGGCGCATCCGCCCGGCAGTGAAACCTGGCCCTGCCCGAAACGCGCCACCAGCGGCCCCAGCGCCCAGATGGAGGCGCGCATGGTTTTCACCAAATCATAAGGCGCGCAGAATACGTCGACCGCGCTGGCGTCGACGTGCACCGAACCATTACGTTCAACGCGCGCCCCCAGTTGGCCGAGCAGCTTCATCGTGGTATCAATATCTTTCAGCTTCGGCACATTCTGGATCTCTACCGGCTCTTCCGCGAGCAAGGCAGCAAACAGGATGGGGAGAGCGGCGTTTTTGGCTCCGGAAATGGTGACTTCACCGGTAAGCCGGGTCGGCCCCTGCACACGAAATTTATCCATAGCGGCTGTTTCTCAATGTTTCAAATTCAATCTTGCGAATCACATAACCACAGGCTTAAAAACCGTTAAGCTTGCGATCGCGCTGCCACTCTTCCGGCGTATAAGCCTTGATCGACAGGGCGTGAATGCGGTTATCCGCGATGTACTCCATCAGCGGGGCATAAACGGTTTGCTGCTTCTTCACCCGACTCATTCCGGCGAACTGCTCGCCCACCACGATGACCTGAAAATGGCTGCCATCGCCGGATACATGGGCTTCCTTGAGTGCCAATGCGTTTATCAGCACGTCTTTAATTTCATTATTTTCCATCGCTCTCGATTTCTATGTCAGGGGGGATGATAAACAGGGTGGTATCTTAGATGAATACGGCGCTATCTTAAACAGAGAAATCCCCTTAAAACATTTCTCAACGTCGCCGGCGGCTCGGCGTTGCGTGAGATCCCCGCCTGCGCGGGGATGACGGCGCTGATTGCCCGCGCCGATAAGGCGCTCACTCGTGAGATCCCCGCCTGCGCGGGGATGACGAGTTTATCAGCAGCCTGGGGGAATTCCGCCGGCAAATCGCCGATATCGGCCATGCCGCTTAAGACACAGGGATGATTTCATTCAGGTTATACAAGGCTATCAGCGTTTTTAACCGATCTCCCGCCCCGATGATTTTCAGTTCGACGCCCTGCTGCGACCGCTGGTGGTAAAAATGAAGCAACAGCGCCAGACCGGAGGAATCAACGCGATCCAGCCCGGACACATCCAGCGTCGTTTTTTCCGCCAGCAGCTTGTCGCGCTGCTGCCACAGCGGCAGCAGCGTTTCCCGATCCAGCGCGCCGGCGACAAGCAGCGTCGATTGCTGCGACCGCCAGCTCAGTGCATTAGCCATTTTTCTTACCCAGCCCAGTGTGGTTTATCCGGATCAGTTTTGCTGATCCAGCGTAATCTTTCGTTCCGCCGCGGCTTGCAGCTGCTGGGTCAGGCCGTCCACGCCTTTTTGACGCAGCGTCGCCGCCCATTCATTCTGCTTGGTGGTGATCATGCTGACGCCTTCCGCAATCATGTCATACGCCTGCCAGTTGCCGGACTGGCTGTTTTTACGCCACTGGAAATCAAGGCGCACCGGCGGACGGCCGCCTTGATCGAGAATGGTGACGCGGATGGAAATAATATTGGCGTCGCCCAGCGGTTGATCGGGGGCGATCTGATAGGTTTGCCCGTGATATAGCGCCAGAGCCTGGCCGTAGGCCTGCTCCAGATAGGCCTCAAACGCTTTGAAATAGGCATCGCGCTGAGCGGGCGTGGCGTCTTTGTAATAACGGCCGAGGACCAGCGCGCCGGCATATCTGATCTGTACGTACGGCAGCAGTTCTTCACGCACCACGTTGCGCAAATAGTCCGGATTTTGTCTGATGCGCGGCTGTTCGGTTTTCAGGCGGTCAAAGGTTTTTTGCGCCGCCTCGCTCATCAAACGATAAGGGTTGGTTTGATCCGCGGCGTTGGCCAACGGCGCAACCACCAGCAGAGCCACCATCAGTAAACGTTTAAACATACAGCTATCCTCTTATGGATGTGAAGTCGCAGGTTGGCCCGCAGGCTCGGGCGTCGTCGCGGAATTCGTTGCCGGCGCGGCGCTCCCCTGGCCGGCATTATCCTCGCTATTGCCGCCGCTTTTATATAAGAATTGGCCGATGAGGTCTTCCAGCACCATGGCTGACTTGGTGTCCTGAATAACCCCGCCGTCTTGCAATATCGAGGTGCCCATCTCTTCATCCTCGAAACCGACGTTCAACGCCAGGTACTGCTCGCCCAGCAGGCCGGAGGTGCGGATCGCCAGCGAGCTGGTATCGGGAATATGGTCGTAACGCTGCTCAATATCCAGCGCCACGCGGGGCAGGTAGCTTTTCTCATCCAGCGAAATATCCGCCACTCTTCCGATCACCACGCCGCCGATTCTGACCGGCGAACGGGCCTTCAGCCCGCCGATATTGTCAAACGTCGCGTACAAGCGATACGTCGGCTGGTTGCCGATCGATTTGATATCGGCCACTTTCAGACACAAAAAGATGATGGCGCACAGCGCAATCAGCATAAATGCGCCAACCCAAATTTCACTTTTCTTTGTTTGCATCGACTCAGTTCCCAAACATCAGTGCTGTCAGCACAAAATCCAATCCCAATACCGCCAACGATGAATGCACCACGGTACGGGTCGTTGCGCGGCTGATCCCTTCCGAAGTCGGGATCGCGTCATAACCGTTGAACAGCGCTATCCAGGTCACGGTAATGGCGAACACGATACTTTTAATCACGCAGTTCAGTAGGTCCTGCCGCCACTCGACGGCCCCCTGCATGGCGGACCAGAAAAAACCGCCGTCTATGCCTTTCCAGTCGACGCCGACCAGCGACCCGCCCCAGATGCCGACCGCGACAAAAATGATCGCCAGCAGCGGCATACTGATCAATCCCGCCCAGAATCGCGGGGCGACCACCCGTCTTAGCGGGTCCACGGCCATCATTTCCATACTGGAAAGCTGCTCGGTGGCCTTCATCAGGCCGATCTCCGCCGTCAGCGCCGACCCCGCCCGCCCGGCAAACAACAGCGCCGTTACCACCGGGCCGAGTTCGCGCAGCAAAGACAGGGCGACCATCATCCCCAGGCTGGCCTCGGCGCTGTAGGTCGTCAGCACCAGATAGCCTTGCAGCCCCAGAACCATGCCGATAAACAGGCCGGACACCATAATGATCAGCAGCGACTGTACCCCCACGCCGTAAAGCTGTTTGATAAGCAGCGGCCACTGTTTTCTGAATTCAGGCCTGCCCACCAACGCGTTGAACAGCATCAGTCCGGCACGGCCAAAAGAAGCGCAGGTAGAAATTCCCTGACGTCCCAGCGACGCCAACGCCTGTAATAACATGAATTATTTAACCCCCTGCTGAACCTAACAGCGCGGTTTTATAGTCACCCGCCGGCAAACGGAAAGGCACCGGCCCATCGGCGATACCGTCCAGAAACTGGCGTACGCGGGAGTCGCCGTTGGCCTGCAACTGCGCCGCCGTTCCCTCCGCCACCACATGCTGGTCGGCCACGATGTAAGCATAATCGGCGATGCTCATCACCTCCGGCACATCATGGGAAACCACGATACAGGTGACACCCAGCGCGTGATTCAGTTCATCGATCAGCTTTACCAGCGTTCCCATGGTTATCGGATCCTGCCCGACGAAAGGTTCATCGAACATGATCAGCTGCGGGTCAAGCGCAATGGCCCGCGCCAGCGCGGCGCGGCGCGCCATGCCGCCGGAAAGCTCGGCGGGCATCAGGTTGGCGGCCCCGCGCAGCCCCACGGCTTCGAGCTTCATCATCACCGTGCTGTGCAACAGCGGCTCAGGCAAACGGCTGTGCTCGCGCAGCGGCCAGGCGACATTATCAAACACGTTCAGGTCGGTAAATAACGCGCCGGACTGAAACAGCATGCTCATCTTTTTACGCGCGTCATACAGCGCCGAACGCGATAACGTCGGAATGTTGTCGCCATCGAACCAGATTTCACCGCTATCCGGCTGTAACTGCCCGCCAATCAAACGCAGCAGCGTGGTTTTGCCGATACCGGAAGGCCCCATAATCGCGGTAACCTTGCCTTTAGGAACATTCAGCGTGATATCTGTAAAAATCTGTCGTTTCCCGCGTCGAAAGCTCAGGCCGCGGATTTCGACCAGATTGGTAACCTTAGGGTCCATGATCTTATATTCCTTACCGATCAGCGTGTTGCATACGATCGCTGGTTTTTGACGGATAACCGTCCTATGAACTCATCCGTAAAGCCTAACGGTTGTACTCGCTCAAGGTGCGAATTTTACAAAAAATTACGGTAAGTTCTTGTCCAAAGAGGCGAAACAAAACCGCCGCAGGTTTTACTTTTCCGCCCCGCGCGGTCAGAATTAGCGCTAATCATGAAAAGCACCCTCTTTGGGCAAAATTCGTCCGGAACGGCTGGTTTATCAACGGGTGATTATACCTTATAAAGGACGCCGCATGCTCTTTGCGACAGTACTCTTGATTGTTGGTTTAGTATTGCTGGTCTACGGCGCCGATCGCCTGGTCTACGGCGCGGCGGTTCTCGCGCGTTCTGTTGGCGTCCCGCCGCTGATTATCGGCATGACCATCGTCGGCTTCGGCACCTCCCTGCCGGAATTGATCGTCTCGGTCACGGCGGCGCTAAGCGACCAGATCGATATGGCGGTCGGCAACGTGCTGGGCTCCAATATTGCGAATATTCTGTTAATTCTCGGCAGCGCGGCGCTGATTCGTCCTTTGACGGTACACTCCGCCCTGTTGCGCCGGGAGTTCCCGCCTATGCTGCTGGTCACCGTTTTGTGCGGTTTTTTACTGCATGATAGCTATCTGAGCCGCGCCGACGGCGCGCTGCTGCTGATTGCCGCCGGACTCTTTATGCTGCTGATGATCAGAATGGCGCGCCAGGCGCAGCAGGACGGCGTCGATAGCCTGACCCGCGAACAGCTGGCGGAATTGCCGCAGGAAGACAGCAACCAGACGGTGGCCGTGCTATGGCTTATTCTCGGCCTGATTATTTTACCCATGGCCGCCCGCATGGTGATCGATAACGCCACGGTGATCGCCCGCCATTTTTATATCAGCGAACTGACCATCGGCCTGACCGTGCTGGCGGTCGGCACCAGTTTGCCGGAGCTGGCGACCGCCATTGTCGGCACCCTGAAAAAAGAAGATGATATTGCGCTGGGCAATCTTATCGGCTCCAATGTTTTTAATATCGCCATCGTTCTGGGCGTACCGGCGCTGCTTTCGCCGGGCGTACTCAATCCGCTCGCCTTCCAGCGCGATTATTGGGTCATGCTGGGCGCCAGCGCGCTGTTGACGGCGCTGTGCCTCAGCCGGAAACGCCGCATCGGACAACGCGCTGGCGCGCTGTTGCTTTGCGCCTTCGTCGCCTACCTGGCGGCGTTGTTCCTGTTTCCCTGAGCAGAACGTCGGAACTATTAACCAGAACATCAAAACAAGCAGGATTATCCAGGTATGTCACATTTTGAACTACAGCCCGGTTTTGATTTTCAGCAGGCCGGCAAGCAGGTACTGAAGATTGAACGCGACGGGCTGGCGCAGCTGGACCAGTACATTGACGACAACTTCACCCGGGCCGGCGAAAAAATATTCCACTGCCAAGGGAAAGTGGTGGTGATGGGCATGGGGAAATCCGGCCATATCGGCCGCAAAATGGCCGCCACCTTCGCCAGTACCGGCACGCCGGCCTTCTTCGTTCATCCGGGCGAGGCCAGCCACGGCGATCTGGGCATGGTTACCCCGCACGATATCGTGATCGCCATTTCCAACTCCGGCGAATCTCATGAAATTCTGGCGCTGATCCCGGTGCTGAAACGTCTGCAGGTGTTCCTGATCTGCATGACCGGCAACCCCGAAAGCACCATGGGAAAAGCCGCCGATATCCATCTGTGCGTTCGTGTTCCGCAGGAAGCCTGTCCGCTCGGGCTGGCGCCGACCAGCAGCACCACCGCCACGCTGGTGATGGGGGATGCGCTGGCCGTCGCGCTGTTACAGGCGCGCGGCTTTACCGCCGAAGATTTCGCCCTATCCCACCCCGGCGGCGCGCTGGGACGCAAGCTTCTGCTGCGCGTCAGCGATATCATGCACGCCGGCGACGAGATCCCGCACGTCTCCCATGACGCCTCCCTGCGTGACGCCCTGGTGGAAATTACGCGCAAAAATCTGGGGATGACGGTAATCTGCGGCGCGGATATGAAAATCCAGGGCATCTTCACCGATGGCGACCTGCGGCGGATTTTCGATATGGGAATCGACTTGAACAGCGCGCGTATTGCCGATGTGATGACCGCCGGCGGTATCCGCGTGACGCCGCAAACGCTGGCGGTGGATGCCCTGAACCTGATGCAATCACGCCATATTACGTCGCTGCTGGTGGCGGAGGACGATCGTCTGGTCGGCATCGTTCATATGCACGATATGCTGCGCGCCGGCGTGGTGTGATACAACATGGCGGCCAACAAACCACGCACGGCGCGTTAAATACTGTAGGGTATAGAGGATAAACATGCATGAGTGAAATCAGGGCGCAAACCGATACCTGTTACGGACCGGTCGATCGGCAGGTACTGGATAAGGCCCGCGACGTTCGTCTGCTGATCTGCGACGTTGACGGCGTACTGTCCGACGGCCTGATTTACATGGGCAATCAGGGCGAAGAGCTGAAAACGTTCAACGTGCGGGATGGCTACGGTATCCGCTGTTTGCTGACGTCGGGTATTGAAGTCGCCATCATTACCGGCCGCACCGCCAATATGCTCGTCGATCGCTGTAAGACATTGGGGATCGCCCACCTTTATCAGGGGCAATCGGACAAGATTTTGGCCTTCAACGATCTGTTGGATAAACTGTCGCTGACGGTCGGGCAGGTCGCCTACATCGGCGACGATCTGATCGACTGGCCGGTGATGGCCCAGGTGGGCTTAAGCGTCGCCGTCGCCGACGCGCATCCGCTGCTGTTGCCGCGCGCCGACTACGTCACCCGCATCGCCGGCGGACGCGGCGCGGTGCGTGAACTTTGCGATTTGATTCTGTTCTCACAGAATAAGCTGGAGCATGCCAAAGGGTTGTCGATATGAGTAAAACAAAGCGTTGGCTGACAGCCTTGCTGGCACTGCTGGCTCTCGTGCTGATCGGCTGGAATTTCGCCGATCGCGACGCGGCGCCCCCGCCCGATAATCAGGATAACGCCGTGCCGGTTTACACCAGCGAGAAAACCGCGACGCGGGTTTACAGCCCCGCCGGGAAGCTGAGTTACCGACTGATTTCCGATAAAGCGGAATATTTCAATGACGAGCAGCTGAGCTGGTTTACCGCCCCGGTCGCCACGCTGTTTAACGAACAGGGTACCGCCACCTGGTCGGTGCGCGCCGATCGCGCCAAGCTGACCAAAGACAAAATGCTCTATCTGTACGGTCACGTCGAGGTCAACAGTCTGACCAATGACTCGCAGCTGGAGCGGATAAAAACGGACAATGCCCAGGTTAATCTGGTGACGCAGGACGTCTCCTCCGACGATGAAGTCACGCTATACGGCGCCAGTTTCACCTCAAACGGGATGAAAATGCGTGGTAATCTGCGTGAAAAGACAGCCGAGTTGATCGAAAAGGTAAAAACTTCTTATGAAATTCAACACAAATAACCCGATGCGTCATGCTCTGTTCGCCAGCTCGCTGTTCGCCTTCAGCATTCCGGCCTTCGCCGTAACCGGGGACAGCGAGCAGCCCATTCATATCGATTCCGCCCAGCAGGCCCTTGATATGCAAGGCAACACAGTAACCTTCACCGGCAACGTGGTGGTCAGGCAGGGCACCATTGAGGTGAAGGCGGATAAGGTGGTGGTGATTCGTCCGCAGGGCGAGCAAGGCCGAGAGGTGGTCGAAGGCTACGGCAATCCGGTCACGTTTTACCAGATGCAGGACAACGGCAAGCCGGTGAAGGGCCACGCCCAGAAAATCCGCTACGAACTGGAGAAAGATTTTCTGACGCTGACCGGCAATGCCTATCTGGAGCAGCTGGACAGCAATGTCAAAGGCGACCGTATCACCTATCTGGTGAAGCAACAGCAGATGGAGGCGTTCAGCGACAAAGGCAAACGCGTAACGACGGTATTGGTCCCCTCGCAGCTTCAGCAGAAAGATAACAAGGGGCAATCCTCCCCTGCTCAGCAACCGCAACCACGAGTCACTGAATAATTTATGGCAACATTAATCGCAGAAAATCTGGCCAAGGCGTATAAAGGCCGTAAGGTCGTGAAAAATGTCAGCCTGACCGTCAATTCCGGTGAGATTGTCGGCCTGCTGGGCCCCAACGGCGCCGGGAAAACCACCACGTTCTATATGGTGGTGGGGATTGTGCAACGCGATGAAGGGAGGATTGTGATCGATGACGAAGACATCAGCCTGCTGCCCCTGCACGATCGCGCGCTGAGAGGGATCGGCTACCTACCCCAGGAAGCGTCCATCTTCCGCCGGTTGAGCGTGTATGACAATCTGATGGCGATATTGCAGATCCGTAAGGATCTGACATCGGAGCAGCAGGAAGACCGCGCCAACGAGCTGATGGAAGAATTCCATATTATTCATTTGCGCGATAGTCTGGGACAATCGCTGTCCGGTGGGGAAAGGCGTCGGGTGGAAATTGCCCGCGCGCTGGCGGCGAATCCCAAATTCATCCTGCTGGATGAGCCTTTTGCCGGCGTCGATCCCATTTCGGTGATTGATATCAAAAAAATAATCGAGCATCTGCGCGACAGCGGACTGGGCGTGTTGATTACCGATCATAACGTCCGCGAAACGCTGGATGTCTGTGAGCGCGCCTATATCGTCAGTCAGGGACATTTAATCGCTCACGGCTCCCCTACCGAGATACTGGCCGACGAACAGGTCAAACGCGTCTATCTGGGCGAAGGCTTCCGACTCTGATAGGGTAGGATTTTTCATTGAACGATATAGTAAGTAAGGACGTCGGCGCTACATGAAGCAAGGTTTGCAACTCAGGCTTAGCCAGCAACTGGCCATGACTCCACAGCTACAACAGGCCATCCGTCTGCTGCAACTGTCCACGCTTGAACTGCAACAAGAGATTCAACTGGCGCTGGAAAGTAATCCGTTGCTTGAGCAAACGGACAACCACGAAGAAATAGAGTCATTCGAGACCGTCGACAGCGACTCGCTGGACACCGGTGAAGCGCTTGAGCACAAGGATATGCCGGAGGAGTTGCCGCTCGACGCCACCTGGGACGAAATTTATTCCGCCGGCACGCCTTCCGGCACCGGCACCGACTATCGGGACGAGGAACTGCCGATCTACCAGGGTGAAACCACCCAGACTCTGCAGGATTACCTGATGTGGCAGGTGGAGCTGACGCCGTTTTCGGATACCGACGCGGCCATCGCCACCTCCATCGTCGACGCCGTGGACACCACCGGCTATCTCACCGTGCCGCTGGAAGACATTCTCGACAGCATCGGGGATGAAAGCGTCACGCTGGATGAAGTGGAGGCGGTGCTCAAGCGGGTACAACGCTTTGATCCCGTTGGCGTCGCCGCGCGCGATCTGCGCGATTGTCTGCTGGTTCAGCTTTCGCAGTTTGCCGAGGATACCCCCCGCCTTGGCGAGGCCCGGCTGATTGTCGGCGACCATCTCGACCTGCTGGCGAATCATGATTTCCGCAGCCTTATCCGCGCCACCCGCCTGAAAGAAGAGATCCTGAAGGAAGCGCTGGCGCTGATTCAGTCTCTCGACCCCCGTCCGGGGCAGTCAATCAATACCGGGGAGTCGGAATATGTCATCCCCGACGTGCTGGTGCGCAAAATTCAGGGACGCTGGGTGGTCGAATTGAATAGCGACAGCGTTCCCCGATTGCAGATTAATCAGCAGTACGCCGCGCTGGGCAACAGCACGCGCAGCGACAGCGACGGCCAGTTTATCCGCAGCCATTTGCAGGAAGCCCGCTGGCTGATAAAAAGCCTGGAAAGCCGTAATGATACCCTGCTCAAAGTCACCCGCTGCATTGTCGAACAGCAGCAGGACTTTTTCGATCGCGGGGAAGAATTTATGAAGCCGATGGTGCTGGCTGATATCGCCCAGGTGGTGAATATGCACGAATCCACCATTTCCCGCGTCACCACGCAGAAGTTTCTGCACAGTCCGCGCGGCATTTTTGAACTAAAATATTTCTTCTCCAGCCACGTGAATACCGACAGCGGGGGCGAAGCCTCGTCGACCGCCATCCGGGCGCTGGTGAAAAAGTTAATCGCTGCGGAAAATCCCGCCAAACCTTTAAGCGACAGTAAGCTCACCACGCTGCTCTCCGAGCAGGGCATCATCGTGGCGCGGCGTACGGTGGCGAAATACCGAGAGTCTTTATCTATCCCACCATCAAATCAGCGTAAACAACTGGTTTGATCTCAACTAGAAGGAAGACGCTATGCAGCTAAACATTACCGGACACCACATCGAAATTACGCCGCCGCTGCGCGATTTCGTGAATACAAAGTTCGCCAAATTAGAGCAATACTTCGACCGTATCAATCTGGTCAACGTGGTACTTAAAGTGGAGAAAGTACAACAAATCGCCGAAGCCACGCTGCACGTTAACGGCGGAGAGCTGCATGCCACATCAGAAGCGGAAGATATGTACGCCGCCATTGATTTGCTGATCGATAAACTGGCCCGGCAGCTAAACAAGCACAAGGATAAGCTTAAACAGCACTGATTTTTCTCCCGGCCCGAACGGGCGGGGAACAGACCCGGCCCACAAAATACCCGGGCCGGGCTCACCGGAAGTGGAAGCGTCGTCAAGTGATCAAGTGAAGATAAAATGAACAACGATCCCGTTTTGCAGCTCAGCACCGTGTTACGTCCCGAGTGCACCCGAAGTTCCGTCCACTGCCAAAGTAAAAAACGGGCATTGGAAATTATCAGCGAACTGGCGGCCAGGCAGCTTAATCTGTCTTCGCAGATTATCTTTGACGCCCTCCTGGCGCGGGAACGCATGGGCAGCACCGGCATCGGCAACGGCATCGCCATCCCGCATGGCAAGCTCGAGGACGACAACGCCCTGGGCGCGGTCGGGGTATTTATCCAGTTGGAACAGCCTATCGCCTTCGACGCCGTTGACAACCAGCCCGTCGATTTGCTTTTTGCCTTGCTGGTTCCGGCAGAACAATGTAAAACCCATTTACATACGCTATCGCTGGTCGCCGGGCGACTGGCCGATAAAACCGTTTGCCGGCGTCTGCGCGCCGCGCAAAGCGATGAAGCGCTGTATCAGATTATGACGGAAGCCGGTTAAATCAGGTGGTGATGATGAGCAATGGCGGCACGATCGGTAATCACCGTTTTCCAACCATTCATCGTGCAAACAATCATGATCAAAACAATGGCAGCGACAGGTCGCCATCACGCTGCCAGGGGGGAATCGCCAGATGGTGCTGATGATCGTCAGTGGTCGCTCGGGCTCAGGAAAATCCGTAGCCCTGCGCGCGCTGGAAGATATGGGATTCTACTGTGTAGACAACCTTCCTGTGGTTCTGCTGCCGGAACTGGCCGCTACGCTGGCTGAGCGCAATATCTCCGCGGCGGTCAGCATCGACGTGCGCAATATGCCGGAGTCGCCGGAAATCTTTGAGCACGCCATGGCCCAGCTGCCGCAAAGCTTCTCCCCACAGCTGCTGTTTCTGGATGCCGATCGCAATACGCTGATCCGCCGTTACAGCGATACCCGCCGTCTGCACCCGCTGTCCAGCAAGAATCTGTCGCTGGAAAGCGCCATCGATCAGGAAAACGATCTGCTGGAGCCGCTGCGTTCACGCGCCGATCTGATCATCGACACCTCCGAAATGTCGGTGCACGAGCTGGCTGAAATGCTGCGCACCCGCCTGCTCGGCAAACGGGAACGCGAACTGACGATGGTGTTCGAGTCTTTCGGCTACAAGCACGGCATCCCGATCGACGCCGACTACGTGTTTGACGTGCGCTTCCTGCCCAACCCCCACTGGGACCCGAAATTACGCCCGATGACCGGTCTGGACAAGCCGGTGGCGGCCTTTCTCGACCGCCATACCGAAGTGCATAATTTTATTTATCAGACCCGCAGCTATCTGGAACTGTGGCTGCCGATGCTGGAAACCAATAACCGCAGCTACCTGACGGTGGCCATCGGCTGTACCGGGGGCAAACATCGTTCCGTTTATATTGCGGAACAGCTGGCCGACTACTTCCGCTCGCGCGGCAAAAACGTGCAGTCGCGCCACCGCACGCTGGAAAAACGCAAGCCGTCATGACCGTCCGACACACCGTGGAAATCAAAAACAGGCTGGGTATGCATGCCCGGCCCGCCATGAAACTGTTCGAACTGGTGCAAAGCTTCAACGCCGAGGTGATCCTGCGCAACGACAGCGGCATCGAAGCCGAGGCCAGCAGCGTGATCGCCATGCTGATGCTGGACTCGGCCAAAGGCCGTCTTATCGAAGTGGAAGCGAGCGGCCCGGATGAAACGCAGGCGCTGGCCGCCGTGATCGAGCTATTCGAAGCCGGATTCGACGAAGAATAAACGCCGGACTGGCGCCTCCCGCTCTACTCTCCGGCGATTTTCATCTCCGGCAGCAGCACCGAACCGCACTGGATATTGCTGCGGGTTTCGATATCATCCCCGACCGTGACGATATTGCGCAACATCTCTTGCAGATTGCCGGCGATGGTAATCTCGCTGACCGGATACTGGATTTCACCGTTTTCCACCCAAAAACCCGAGGCGCCGCGGGAATAATCCCCGGTAACGCCGCTCACGCCCTGGCCCATTAATTCGGTCACCAGCAATCCCTTGCCCATCTGCCGGAGCAAAGCGTCAAAACCCAGCCCCTGTCCGGCAATACGCCAGTTATGAATGCCGCCGGCATGGCCGGTGCTCTTCATCCCCAGCTTGCGGGCGGCGTAGCTGGTCAGCAGCCAGGTTTGCAATACGCCGTCTTTGACGATTTCCCGCTGCCGGGTGCGCACCCCTTCGCTGTCGAACGGCGTTGACGCCAGCCCTTTGCGCAGGTGCGGCAACTCTTCAATCGTCAGCCACTCGGGCAGGATCTGCCGACCGAGCTTATCCAGCAGGAAGGTGGATTTACGGTACACGCTGCCGCCGCTGATGGCGCCGACCAGATGACCGAACAGCCCGGTCGCCACTTCGGCGGAAAACAGCACCGGCGCCCGCATGGTCGGCAGCTTGCGCGGCGACAAACGGGATAGGGTGCGGCGCGCGCACTCCGCGCCGACCCATTCCGGCGTACGCAACTCATCCAGCGAGCGGCCGATGGTGTAGGCGTAGTCGCGCTCCATATCGCCGTTCACTTCGGCGATCACGCAGCTGGACATGGAGTGGCGGCTGGAACAGTAGCTTTGCAGCATACCGTGGCTATTGCCGAAAACCTTAATCCCATAGTGGCTGTTAAAGCTGCCGCCTTCGGTATTGGTGATGCGCTTATCGGCCTGCAGCGCGGCGTGTTCCGCGCGGGCCGCCAGTTCAATCCCCCGCTCCGCATCCAGCTCCGACGGATGAAACAGATCCAGATCCGGCGCATCGAACGCCAGCAGGTCTTTATCCGCCGGGCCGGCGAACGGATCGACCGAGGTATAGCGGGCGATATCCAGCGCGGCCTGCACGGTGCGGGCAATGGCGTCCGGGCTGAGATCGGTCGATGACGCGCTGCCCTTGCGCTGCTGGTGGTACACCGTAATCCCCAGCGCGCCGTCGCTGTTGAATTCAACGTTTTCCACCTCACCATAGCGGGTGCTAACGCCAATTCCCGTCGTTTTCGACACCGCGACTTCCGCCGCATCCGAACCCGCACGCGCCAGTTCCAGCGCCTGTGCGACAGCCTGTTCCAGCGCTTTACGCTGTTGTGCAACCTGAGTGATTATCGTCATCGTTCTGCCATAATGAGTAAGAAAACACCATGCCGCCGAGTCTAACAGAATCTCAGGAGAAGCGCGCCTTTCGCCGCGATGGACGCCGCCGGGCATGGGTGATACTTTAGTATCACTTTCGCTATCGGAGGCAACCATGAAAGTCGAATTGGTGACCAACCTGAAACGACAGGCGACCAAAATCCTTGCGGATCTGCGTGAGTCCAAAGAGGCGATCCTGATTACCGAACACGGCCAGCCATCCGCATATCTTGTCGACGTGGAAGATTATGAATTCATGCAACGCCGTCTGACGCTGCTGGAAGCGCTGTCCAAAGGCGAAAGGGCCGTGCTGGAGCTGCGCACCGTCTCCCACGCTCAGGCCAGGGAACGCCTGCATAAATGGCTGAAATAGTCTGGACGGAACCGGCGCTCGATCAATTGAACGAGATTGCGGAGTACATCGCCCTGGATAACCCGATGGCGGCCAGTTCGCTGGTGCGGAAAGTATTCGCCAAAGTAGAGCGCCTGGAGCGCTTCCCGCAGTCGGGCAGCGAGCCGCCGGAACTGCCGAATTCCGTCTACCGCGAGGTGGTTTGCAGTCCCTGCCGGGTTTTTTACAGAAACGATGAAGACGCCGTCATCATCCTGCACGTCGTACGCGAAGAGAGGCAGTTACGCCGATATTTGCTGGCGGCCAGGGAGCAGTAAGGCGGTATCGACTTACAGGATGCCCAAACGGAAGCTGCGGACAATTTCGCCCAAAGCCCAAACCTGTTAGTATCGGCCTCTTTTTATACGGGCCAACGCTATGCGTCGTAACTCCCGAAAATTTTTTATGGAGCCAACCATGAACGACAACCCCGAAGACTGGCTTGATGAGGTCCCGGACAATAACCAGGACGACGACGATGAAATTATCTGGGTCAGCAAAAGCGAGATTAAACGTGACGCCGAAGCGCTGAAAGATCTGGGCGCGGAGCTGGTTGAACTGGGTAAAAACGCGTTGGAGAAGATCCCGCTGGACGACGATCTGCGCGCCGCCATCGAACTGGCGCAGCGCATCAAGAAGGAAGGCCGTCGCCGCCAGTTGCAGCTCATCGGCAAAATGCTGCGGGCCCGCGATCCGGAGCCGATTCAGGCCGCATTGGACAAGCTGAAGAACCGCCACAACCAGCAGGTGGTGCTGTTTCACAAGCTGGAGCTGCTGCGCGACCGTCTGGTGGCGGAAGGCGACGACGCCATCCCCGATATTCTGGCGCTCTACCCCTCAGCCGATCGCCAGCAGCTGCGTTCGCTGGTGCGCAACGCGCAAAAAGAGAAAGCGGCCAATAAACCGCCGAAATCCACGCGGCAGATTTTTCAGTATTTGCGTGAGCTGTCGGAAACCGAAAACTGACGGCAGAGCGGGGTAAGCGGCGTTACCCCGAGTTGGAGAATAGCCGCGCTTAATCACTCAACGCGTGCTGATATTTATGCAGCATGGCGATTAAACGCCCGACCGGCGCCGTAATGCCCGGCGGCAACCGTCGATCGGCCAGCTCCCGCCGGTACTCGCCAAGCTCATCCAACAGTTGCGCAAAAGACCGGCTGCGCGTGATGCCTCGCCGGGCGTCGACCACCTGCTGCGCCGTGGCGCGCAGTTGGCGATGAAAAGAGGAGAGCGCTTCATCCTGCGGAATATCCAGCGAATGCAGGCGCTGATGCGCGATAATCAACGACAGCGCCAAACGATATTTGGCGATATCGCCGGGGAACATGTTGAGCAGCAGAAATAGCTGCTGATAGAGCGCGGGCAAATGGTTCTTTTTACGCCGCGCCTGATTGGTGGTTAACGCCGATACCGCGCTGTAAACAAAGCGGTTCAGCAGCGTGCGCCCGGTACGGGCTTTGGCATTATCGCGAATCAGCAGAATGACCAGCAGCGCCAGGAAACAGCCGATGATCTGCCCGATGGCGCTATCCAGAAACTGACTGATATCGAACGTCATCGGGTTATCCAGCACCAGAATATTAATCGTACTCGCCAGCGCGCCCAGCGACCCCAGACGCCGCTTCTGCACCTCGATACCGATAAAGAAGGCCATCGCCCCCAGGCTGAGGCACAGCAGCAACATGCTCTGCTGCGTCGCGGGCATGATAACCATAAACATCAGCGCCCCCAGCGGCAGCGCGAAAATCGTGCCGTAGAGGAAATCGATCGCCATCATTTTGGGATTCGGCAAACGCATCGCCAACGACGTCACCACGGCAATCATCACCATACAAACGCTGCCCGATGTCCAGCCGGTAGCGAGCCAGAATAAGCAGCCCACCGCGGTCGCCACTCCCGTACGCAATCCGTTGATCATGGCATGGTGGGTTTCGGCGGACGGCGCTTTAACCTCGACGTCGCTGCTTAGCACATCGGCTTCCACTTTACTGATACGTCCGTTGGTCCGCACGCCTTTGGCCAGCAGCTGATAGCGTGTCGCGGTTCCGACCCAGCTACTCACCGTAGGCGGGATCGCCCGACTGTGGCTGGCGGCAATCAGGTAACGCAGCGTTTTCAGGCGCTGGTGGACATCCCGCATCGATTCAACCGGCTGATCGATGATCCATTTCAGGCTGCCTTTCACCCACGAAGCGTGGTCCTGCAAAATCAGATAGGTTTCGCAGGACTGGGTAATCAGCGCCAGCGATTGCGTATGCATCGCCTTCAAACGTCGACTGCCGTTCTGCCAGCGCGACGACTCCATCATCAAATGAGTGCGCATGCCGTCCAGCGCCGCCGTTTTACGCACCAGCCCATGCCAGGCGGCATCGATCGCCTCTCTTTCCGCCTGATTGATGCAGAGTTGCAGTAACCGGTACTGATCCACCAGCAGCGCTTCGACGCCTCGGTCAACCTCTTCCTTTATCGAACGCGGAGAGAACGCCAAATCCGCCAGAATGACGCACACGATGCCCAGCACGATTTCGCTACAGCGCTCGACGGCAAACTGCGGGGTCAGCAGCGGCGTCTCCTGAATAGAGACGATGATGATCAACGAGGTGTAGCCGGCCAGCCCAAACACATAGGCGTTTTCAACTTTGACCAGTGAAGCGAGCCAGGTGCAGACTCCCGCCCACAAACAGCACAGCATCAGCATCACAACCGGCGCGCGGATGGTCATGATAATAATGACCAATGCGCCGAAACAGCCGATAAACGTTCCGATAATACGCAACATGCCGCGATGGCGGATAGCGCCGGAAAACGGTTCGCCCCCCGCCGCAAAGGCCGGAACGGAGGAGACGATCGCCGCCGTCAGCACCGACCAGCGCGGAGTCGCCAACTGCAAATGAAAACCCAGCAGCAAGGACAGGACAATGGCGAAACTCAGCTTAAACGCAAAGCGGAAGCGCACGAATATTGGGCTTTTCATGATATCAGCCGAACTCGCGCAGGCGGTATAACAGGCGAATCAGCGGCGACGGCTTGCTGTCTTTGTCCACCTGCTCCCCGGTAATCACCACGGTGGCGGTGGTGCCGGCCGGATACAGTTCGCCCATTTGGCGATCGAGTTTGATTTTCACCGGCACGCGCTGCGCCAGGCGCACCCACTCCAGGTTGGAGTCGACGATCGCCAGCCCCTTATCGTCAACGCCGCTACTGCTGTTGTTCACCCCGACGGGCACGCTCTCCACCGTGCCGTAGAAGATGCGCTCACTGCCCAGCGGCGTGATCTCAGCACGATATCCACGGCGCACCCGTTCCAGTTTGGTTTCTTCCATATACGCCAGCAGGTAGAACGAATCTTTTTTCACCAGCGCGACGGCGGTTGAACCGCGGGTAATAAACTCCCCGCGCTGCACATTCAGGTTGGTGACCCAACCATCGGCTGGCGCACGCACCACCGTGCGCTCCAGATCCAGCTGCGCCAGCGCCAGTACGGACTGTGCCTTGGCAAGCTGGTGGATCGCCGTTTCCAGCGCATTGCCCGACTGGTCGATATCCTCCTGCGACATCGCATGAATGCCCAAACGCGTCCGGCGGGCGGCCTCGCGCTTTTTCTCCGTCATCAGCGCCTGATAATAGGCCACATCGGCCGCCGCCTGTGCCTGCGCCTCGCTATAACGGGGTCGATCCACCACGAACAGCACGTCGCCCTGTTTCACCAACTGGTTGTCCGTCACCCGCACATCGGTAAGCAAGCCGCTGACATCGGGGGCGATGGCCACCACATCCGCGCTAAACTTAGCATCCCGCGTCCAGGGCGATTCGGTATAAAACGCCCAGATACGAAATACCGCCACAATGGCGAACAACACCACGACCAGCGTGACGGCCACGCGGCCCAGTTTTTTCATGAGCGAGGAGATAAAGAAAGATTGCACCAAGAACCTCAAAGACCGTAGCGGAACAGCAGATAGAACAGGCAGCAGAATAATGCGGTATTAAACAACGCCGGATGCCAGACGAAGTCATAAATCCCCGTCGGCTGCAACAGCCGGTTCACGACGAAAAACAGCGTCAGCGACACCAGCAGAACAAAAAAGACCGGCGGAAACGACAGTCCGAACAACACCATAACCGGCAGCGAACTCATTCTCTTTTCCTTTATGTTTCATTAGCGGTAACGCATCGCGGCGATGGCGGATGCTGGCGCTGATTCGATAAGCGATGCCGAATCAGCATTTTTCACGCTACGGTGATAACGATGAATGGCTGCAAGCGTTATATAACCCCTCCGGCCTCACCGGATAGGCTATATTATGAATGGTTAATCTTGTCCTATCTACATAGTGTGATCTAAATCACTTTTAAGCCAGAGTGAATAATGGAACGACTAAAAAGTATGGCGGTATTCGCCCGAGTGGTGAAGTGCGGCTCTTTTACCGCGGCGGCGCGCCAGCTCCAGATGAGCGTTTCCGCCGTCAGCCAGACCGTAACCAAGCTTGAAGACAAATTGCAGATCAAGCTGCTTAATCGCAGTACGCGCAGCATCGGCCTGACCGAAGCGGGGAAAATCTATTACCACGGCTGCTGCCGCATGCTGCACGAAGCGCATGAGGTACATGAGCAGCTTTACGCCTTCAACAGCACCCCGACCGGCACACTGCGCATCGGCGGCTCTTCGACCATGGCGCAGATCGTGCTGTCCACCATGACCGCCGATATGCTGAAAGAGTATCCGGGTCTTTCCGTTAATCTGATCACCGGGATCCCCGCGCCTGATTTGATCGCCGACGGTCTGGATATCGTCATCCGGGTCGGCGCGTTGCAGGACTCCAGCCTGTTTTCCAAACGGCTGGGCTCGATGCCCATGGTGGTGTGCGCCGCCAAAGGCTATCTGGCGCAGCACGGCGCGCCGGAAAAACCGGCCGACGTGGTCAATTTCTCCTGGCTGGAATATAGCGTACGCCCGGATAGTGAATTCGAACTGATCGCCCCTGAAGGCATCGCCACCCGGCTGGCGCCGCCGGGGCGTTTCGTCACCAACGATCCGCAGACGCTGGTGCGCTGGTTAAAAGCCGGCGCGGGCATCGCCTATGTTCCCCTGATGTGGGTGACTGAAGAAATTCGGCGCGGCGAAATGGAAATTCTGTTCAACCGTTACCATTCCGATCCGCGCCCGGTTTATGCGTTATATACCCGCAAAGATAACCTGCCGCTGAAAGTACAGGTCTGTATCAACTATATGATTGAGTATTTCAGGAAAGTCGCCCTGACATATCAGGAGTATCGGCAGGATAGCGAGACGGATAAAGACTAAAAAAACCGCGGCGGTAAGCGCGCGGTTTTTCATAAAGATGGCGTGGAAACGGCGTGTGATTACGCCGTGCCGCCCACCGTCAGGCTTTCCAGCTTCAGCGTCGGCTGGCCCACGCCGACGGGCAGGCTCTGCCCCTCTTTGCCGCACACGCCGACCCCTTTATCCAGCGCCAGATCGTTGCCCACCATCGAGATCTGCTGCATCGCCTCAATGCCGGAACCAATCAGCGTCGCCCCTTTCACCGGGCTGGTGATGCGCCCGTTCTCGATCAAATAGGCTTCCGAGGTGGAAAAGACGAATTTGCCGGAGGTGATATCCACCTGGCCGCCGCCAAAATTCGGCGCGTACAGGCCGTACTCGACGCTGGCGATAATCTCTTGCGGCGTGGATTTCCCGGCCAGCATATAGGTATTGGTCATGCGCGGCATCGGCAAATGGGCGTAGGACTCACGGCGGCCGTTGCCGGTCGGCGCCGCGCCCATCAGACGGGCGTTGAGTTTATCCTGCATGTAGCCTTTCAGGATGCCGTTTTCAATCAATACGTTATATTGTCCCGGCACCCCTTCGTCATCCATCGCCAGCGAGCCACGGCGGCCGGCCAGCGTACCGTCGTCAACCACGGTGCAAAGCTCGGAGGCCACCAGCTTGCCCATCTGGCCGCTGAATACCGAAGTGCCGCGGCGGTTGAAATCCCCTTCCAGACCGTGACCGACCGCTTCATGCAGCAGCACTCCCGGCCAGCCGGCGCCCAGCACCACCGGCATGGAGCCTGCCGGGGCCGCTACCGCCGACAGATTGACCAACGCCATGCGCACCGCTTCCTTCGCCCAGGCTTCGACGCGAGGCTCGCCCTCGTCCGTTTCCCAGAAATAGTCATAGCCGCCGCGCGAGCCGCCGCCGCTGGAGCCGCGCTCGCGCTTGCCGTCCGCTTCCACCAGTACGCTGATAGAGAGGCGAACCAGCGGACGAACATCCGTCGCCAGCGTACCGTCGGTGGCGGCCACCAGCACCAACTCATACACGCCGGTCAGGCTGGCGGTGACTTCCTGCACCCGGGCATCGGCGGCCCGGGCCACGGCGTCGGCACGCTGCAGCAGGGCGATCTTGTCTTCGCGGCTCAGGCTGTCCAACGGGTTAAACTGCGGATAAAGCGCGCGGTGGGACACTTCGCCCAGCGTATGTGCCGTGCCCGTCCCCTGTTCGCGCACGATGCTGCGCGCCGCCTGAGCGCTTTGGTGCAGCGCGTTCAGCGTGATCTGATCGGCATAGGCGAAACCGGTTTTTTCACCGTTGACGGCGCGGATCCCCACGCCCTGATCGATATTGTAGGAGCCGTCCTTGATGATGCGGTCTTCCAGCACCCAGGACTCATGATAGCTGGACTGAAAATAGAGGTCGCCGTAATCCAGACGACGTTCATTTAACAGCTCCAGCACAGAGGAGAGGTCTTGAAGATTCAACTTGTTTGCGGTGAGTAATTGCTCACTGACAAAAGACAGACTCATATTTTTTCACTCTTTATTAGATGAAATCGGGTGAACGCGGCGCGCCGACCGGGTATGCCGCTACTCGCCTTTCTTCCGGCTCGTTTCACGCTGCACTTCCTGAATCTTTGGTTGATCGAGACTACCGGAAATCTGGTAGCGGATCAGCGAAATCTTGTTCCATAACGGCGCCAGCACCTTGCTGGCGGCAAATACGGCGGCCCCCACCACCGGGTTCACGGCAAATGCCGCCGCCACGCCCACCGTGGCGGAGATTTCCGGCGCCACGGTCACGTCCATATTAACCTGGCGTTTCACCAGGTCGACGTCGCCTTTCATGGCGATATCCGCTTCCAGCCCGTCGACCAGCATATCATCGGTATGCAGCACGCCGTCTTTAATCCACGCCGTGCTGCGAATGGAATCAAAGTAGAAACCGCTGCCGAAGGTGTCGCTAAAATCAAGCTGGAGTTTACGCAGCAGAGCGTCGAAACTTATCAGGCGCAGTAACTGCCCCGCCTGTCCCGTCCCCACATCGGCAACTTCGCCTTTACCTATCCGCGTATGCAGTATGCCGCTCAGGCTGGCGATATCCGGCGCCCAGGGCGTGCCGCGCCAATAAAGATCGTAATCGACGGCGAAAGACCCGGCGCGCAGCGGCGTATCGATGCCGAACCAGTCGGCATTCTGCACCAGGCTATCGCCCGATACCCGCCCCTTCAGCGCGGTGCGCACCCCCTGCGGGTTGTCCTGCCAGCTGCCGTTCACCGTCAGGCGGGCTTTACCCGTATCGATAATGCCGTCGCTTAAGGTCAGTTTCTCTTTTTCCGGCTGCAACATTCCCTGAATATGACCGAAATTCTGCCCGACAAACCAGCATTGACGGCAGTTTATCTGCAATGCGGGCCAATTCTCAAAATTCATGCCCACGTCGCTTAACGGCGATTTTTTCTCAGCCAGCGCCACCGGGTTGGTCGCCTCATCACCTTTCCACTGCGGATTGTAATAAAGATAGCGGATATCGCTGCGCCATACGCCGCGCCGCGGTATATCCAGCGTCGCGTCGATTTCACGCCCCCGAGCCTGCACCTCGCTGCCGCTCAGGGTATTTTTGCTGATAATCGACAGATCGTGCCATTGCTGCCCCAGCAGCTGGAGCTGCGGGGTACGCAAGGTGACTTCCGTCGGAAGGCGGAAACGGCTGGCGGCGCTATCGACGTTCAGCGACGAGCGCGCGGAGGGCAGCAGCCCAAGCCAGCGTTCGCCGTCCAGCGCGGGAAGGTCGAAAACCAGCGCCGACGCCGACGGCAGCGGCGGCAAGCCGCTCCCTTTGCGCCAGTTGGCACGCGCCAGCGTTACCGTATCGCCTTTCAGCAACCATTGGCTGTTGAACCAGTTATCCTTGCCCAGGTTACCGTGCAGAGTGAAGCCGTGCAGATCGCCTTTGGCCTTCACCTGTAAAGGCAAATTCTCCCCGGCGGGTTTATTCAGCGGGCTGGGTAAGTGACTGCTCACTTTGCTTAAGTCCGCCTGTAGATCCACGTCAAACTTCGGAACGCCCTGATAAGGCAGGCTCACCGACACGGCGCTTTGCCAATCCGCGCCGCCGGATATCTGTTGCCTTAACGGCGCCGGCATGCCGGGGAAACGGGACGGTTGCCACGTCCCCTGCAGCCCGACATTCACCTGATAGGCCCGCTCCTGCTCTTCGGTGGTGAAATCCACCGTTATCGGCTGATTCAGCCAATTCGCCCGCAGGGTTTCACTGCGCAGATTGCCATTGTCGTAGCGGAACCCGCCGGTCAGATTTTTTAGCGTGCTGGATAACGGCTTAATGTAAAGGCTGTTGTTATTCAATACGATATCGCCGCCGGCCCGGACTTCTCCGCCGGCCAGCGGGATGTCCAGATTCAGCGTCCCCTGCACCGGCCCGCCAAGCTGTAACTCCTCCAGCGCGGCCCCCAGCGAAGATTTCAGCGGCGTTTGCCGGAAGTAGTTACCCACTTCCGGGCCGGGACCGTTTAACTCGCCCGCGACCAACAGCCGTTCTTGCTGATAATCAGGGATCGCCGCGCTGATATTCCTGCCTTCCACTTTCCCCAGCCAGGCTTGCGGCGCCAGCATCCATAGGCCGTTATTGGCGAAATCGAGATTGATATCCAGCGGCGTTAACGCCGGCCACCCCGGCTGAAACGCAAAGGTGGAATTTTTCACCGGCGCCCAGACTTCAAACTGCCCTTCCCTGTGGGAGAAGGGAAAACGCTGCGGATTACCCGCCAGTATCAGCGTGCCGTTATCCACCCGTCCGCTCTTCAGCGCTCCGCTCAGATAATCCACCAGTTCTTTTCCCATCAGGGGCTCGGGATAGTAACGCCAGGCGTCCGCGGCGTCCGTCAAACGCAGCCCCGCCAGCAGGTCCAGCCTGGGCTCGCCCTTGGCGGGCTGCCGATAATGAAAATCGCCGTTGATCCACAGCGACCTGGCCTGAACGTCCAGCCCGTGACTCCACAGCTCCCATCCCTGACCGTCGTAACGCCAGTCAAGTACGCCGCCGGCCTGGCTGATTTCCAGCGGCGCCCGGAAGGTCCCGTTGTTCGGCAGCGTGCTCTCGGCCAGATGCAAATCCACCTGCCCGCGCTCGACGCTGCCGCTCACGGAGCCGGAAAAGTGATCCATACCCGGCAACCGCTGCCACGCCTGCCAGCTCACGTCATGCCAACGGGCCTGAAAACGGCTCTTCTCCGGCTGTTGCAGAGGAATATCCACCGCGAGCGTACTGAGCCTGCCCTGTGGCTGCAGCAGTTCCCAGCGTTCCTTTAATTGCGGCGTGGTGGTGGACAGCAGCGGCAACAGCGCGCCCAAACGCGCCAGATCCAGATTGCTGGCGCGCAGGCGTAATTCCTCCTGCCGATCCGGTCCCAGCAACTGGGTGTTCTGCGGCAGCCAAAGCGCGGAAAATTGACCTTTTGGCCAGGGGACGCCGTCCGTAGTCAGATTCAGCTCCGGCACGGCAAGCCGCCAGCCATTTTCCTGACGGCCGACGTGCAAAACCGTATCGTCGACGTCCAGGCGATGGGCGTCTTCGCCTTCTCCCCAGGTCGCCGTTCCCTGATTGAGAAACACATGCCCGCCGTAAATATCGCCCTTGCGCACGTCAAGCCAGGCGGCCAGGCTGAAGTCCGCGCTTTCCAGCCCGGTGTTGTTCTTCATCCAGCGGCTGAACCAGGGCTTCATATCGATATTGTCGGCCTGCAGGTAAAGCGTGCCGTTATTGAGCACCCCCTGATCATCGTCCAAATCCATCCGCATCTGCACCACGCCGTGCTGGCCGTTAAAGCTCGACAGGCTGATCAGCCCCTCGGCCCGATGGCGTTTGTCGGCGTTCAGCCAGGTAAGCTGCGGAATGCTGAATTCGGCGCGGGCGCCGGACGGCGTAAGAAAAGAGATATGGCTGTCGCGCAGATCGAAGTGATCGAACTGACGCAGAAAAAGATCGTTCAGTCTCCCCGAGGTCATCAGGTCATCGTTCTGGCGCTGCCCGAAGAGCGTGGTATTGAGATCGAGCCGTAGCTGATAGAAGGTGAGATCGCGGAACTGCCAGCGCCAGTGCAGCAATGATTGCCAGACGTCCAGCGCCAGCGTAATGCGTTCCGCCCGCCAGTCCGACTCCGGCAGGGAAGTGTGAAAATTTTTAATTTCCAGCGTGGGGCCGAAAGATTCCCAGCGTCCTTGCAGCGAGCCGATTTCCAGCGGAACCCCGGCAACGGACTGCGTCCAGGCCACCAGCCGTGGCCGGAAGTGATCGAGCTGTGGCAGCACCAATCTTAAACCGCTGACTAACAGCGCAACAATCACAATAAGAGTGGCGCCCGTCGCTAGTAATATTCCGGGCAATCGCCTCACGTATTTCTCCTTGTTTTCGCGAAAGCCGCTTTCATCGGGGGAGTGCGGAGTATGCCGTTCAACCCTAAGCGCGCCCGAAAAGCGCCCCCAGTGGTGAAGCGGGTTGCAGGCAAACTTACATCATGACCACGTCGAACTGTTCCTGACTGTACAGGGGTTCAATCTGCACTCTGACCTGTTTGCCGACAAAAATTTCGACCTCGGCCAGCGCGTGCGATTCTTCGCTTTTCAGCGCTTCCCCCACCGCCGGCGAGGCATAGACCAGGAAGCGATCGGTATCATAAGCGTGATGGACGCGCACTATCTCCCGCATAATCTCGTAGCAGACGCTTTCCACCGTTTTCACCGTTCCCCGCCCATGGCAAGTCGGGCACTCATGGCACAATACGTGTTCTATACTCTCACGGGTGCGCTTACGGGTCATCTCCACTAATCCTAGTTGAGAGAAGCCATTAATACTGGTTTTTACCCGATCTTTACTTAATGCCTGCTCCAGAGAGTGCAGTACGCGGCGCCGGTGATCTTCGTTGTTCATATCGATAAAATCGATGATGATAATGCCGCCGAGATTGCGCAGCCGAAGCTGGCGGGCCACCGCCTGGGTCGCCTCGATATTGGTATTGAAGATGGTTTCGTCCAGATTGCGGTGGCCGACGAATGCCCCGGTATTGATATCGATGGTGGTCATGGCTTCGGTCTGATCGATAATCAGGTAACCGCCGGATTTCAATTCGACCTTTCTGTCCAGCGCCCGCTGAATTTCATTTTCCACATCGAACAGATCAAAGATGGGCTGCGTGCCGACGTAATGCTCCAGCTTATTGGTCATTTCCGGAATATATTCCGCGGTAAATTCCAGCAGGGAATCATAGGTCAGCCTGGAGTCCACGCGGATACGGTCCAGCTCCGCGCCGGCGAAATCGCGCAGGATGCGCTGCGCCAGGGCCACTTCGCCATAGAGCTGATATTTGGTCTGGTTACGTTTTTTACGCTCCATAACCTTGGTCCACAGGCGCTTGAGAAACGCCGCGTCCTGGGAAAGCTCCACCTCGCCGATCCCTTCCGCGGCGGTGCGGATAATAAACCCGCCCTGCTCGTCGCAATAGTCGGCGACGGTTTTCTTGAGACGCTCGCGCTCGGCCTCGCTTTCAATGCGCTGTGAAACGCCGACGTGCGACGCCCCCGGCATAAACACCAGATAGCGCGACGGCAAGGTGATATCCGTGGTCAGGCGGGCGCCTTTGGTGCCCAGCGGATCTTTCACCACCTGCACCATCAGATCCTGTCCCTGACGCACCAGTTCGGCAATATCGCGCACATGAAAGTTTTTCTGTTCGTCGCCGGCGACGCACTCGGTGTGCGGCATAATATCGGACGCGTGCAGGAACGCCGCCTTATCCAGGCCGATATCCACAAACGCCGCCTGCATACCCGGCAATACCCGGCTTACCCGGCCTTTATAGATATTGCCGACGATGCCGCGCTTGGCTTCACGCTCAATGTGGATTTCCTGCAATATACCGCCATCAATATAGGCGACCCGCGTTTCCGACGGGGTAACGTTCACCAGTAGTTCAGCAGCCATGTTTTCCTCTCGCAATCCGCAGCGCGGCAAAATTACCGAACAACTCATGAGTTTCCACCAGCGGTAATCCTACCACCGCGTGGTAACTTCCCTTTATCGATTTGACAAAACAGCCGCCTTTGCCCTGAATGCCGTAAGATCCGGCTTTATCCATCGGCTCGCCGCTGGCGATATAATTATCGATATCCTGACGGGAAAGCGGGCGAAATACGACCTCGGTCACCACCAGACTACTTAACGTATCGCGCCTGTCGGCCAGCGCCACGGATGTCATCACCTGGTGACGCTGCCCGGAAAGCTGCGCCAGCATCCGGGCGGCATGAGCCTCATCGCGTGGTTTTTCCAGCACCTGTCCGTTTAATACCACAATAGTATCCGCGCCCAGCACCGGCAAATCCGCCGGCGCGACCCGTACGCCCGCCGCCGCTTTCTCATGCGCCAGGCGGCGGACATAGGTTTCCGCCGCCTCATCCGGCAAACGCCGCTCCTCCACCGCCACGCTCAGCTGCGCAAAAGGGATATCGAGCAGCGCGAGCAGTTCCCGGCGACGGGGGGAAGAAGAAGCCAGATACAGTTGATGCATGGGCAAGCCTTATTGCACGGTAAACTGACGGCGTATTTTACGCATCAGCAGGAACAGCCACGGCCAGAGCACGCCATCGACCACGCTATTCCAGAAAGCCTCCGGACGAAAGGCGATGTTAATCACCAGAAACTCCGCCCAGAACACAATCAAATCCATCAGCAGCGAAAGCAGCATGACGATCAATGCCTGCTGCCATAGCGCCATATTACGAAACAGCTGGAATTTAAACGACACCAGATAAGCGATAATACTTAAACCCAGCGCCCGCACGCCCAGCGTGGATCCCAAAATCAGATCCATAATCATGCCCAGCACAAACCCGGTTCCCACGTTAACCCGGTGCGGCAGCGCCATCACCCAGTAAATCAGGAACAGCGTCAGCCAGGAAGGGCGATAAGCGTAAATCTGTTCCGGCCACGGCATAATCTGCAATACCATCGCGATCAGAAAAGAGAGCCAGATAATCCAGTTGCCATGACGACGGTAGCGATTCATCAGCGTACTCCCGGCGGCGCGGCGGCAGGATCGGCGACCGGCGGCGGCGGCCCCATTTCGTCAGGCGAAGGCAATACCTGCGGCATCATCTGCATCAGCCGCTCATTGGCGACGCGGTGAACTTCCGCCGGCGGTAAAGCCGTGCTGGCGTTTCTGTCCACGCCCCACAGCAGCAGCAGATAGCGCAAACGCTGCAGGCCGGCGGTCGGGCGCGCCCGTATCACCGTATAGGCCCGTTGGGTATCGATGGCGACCGATGACACCACCGCGACAGGATAGCCTTCCGGGAAACGGCCCCCCAGCCCCGACGTCACCAGCACATCGCCGACGCGAATATCCGTGTTATTGGGCAGGTGCTCCAGCTGCAGGTCGTCGGTACAGCTATTGCCGGCGGCAATCACCCGGATATCATTGCGCAGCACCTGGATCGGCAACGCATGGGAAACATCGCAAATCAGCAAAACCCGGCTGGTAAACTGTCCGACCGCGATCACCTGGCCGACCACGCCTTTGTCGCTGATGACTGGCTGGCCTTCGTACACGCCGTTTACCCGGCCTTTATCAATCACGACCTGGTCGCTGTAGGGATCGGTTCCGGCGGATATCACCTGGGTCACCATCTTTTGCTCATCCTGGCGCAGCGGAGAACCCAGCAGTTCGCGCAGGCGGGCATTCTCTTGCTTCAGTTGCCCCAATAGCAGCAAGTCGCTGTTTTTCATCAGCAACTCCTGACGAAGCGCGGTGTTTTCCAGCCCCAGCTGTTCACGACTGGCCAAAGATTCCGACATGTTATCCAGCACCTGGCGCGGGCCATTGGCCAGAAAATAGAAAGGACTGACGGCGGTATCCATATAGGTTCTGATTTTAACGAACGCACCGAGCCGACTGTCAGCAATAATCACCAAAATCGCGGTGACGACAGCAAGAAAAAGTCGCAGTTGCAGGGAAGGTCCCCTGCTAAAAATCGGCTTCATAAAATTTGCGTATTCCTTTCATCGACGGCAGCAATAAATCGCCAGGAGCGATTTTCAACGTCGCTTGCGACGGCCCGCAGGGTGGCGGGCAGGGATAGCCCGCCATAATAAATCGCCAGGAGCGATTTTCAACGTTGCGCGGCGGCATAAAAAAAGGGGCCGCCGTGCGGGATGAAAAACCTATGCCTTCCCCCATACGGCCCCCCTTTTCCGACCGAATTATTCTTCGCTGAACAAATCGCCGCCGTGCATGTCGATCATTTCCAACGCTTTACCGCCGCCGCGCGCCACGCAGGTTAACGGATCTTCAGCCACCACCACCGGGATGCCGGTCTCTTCCATCAGCAGGCGGTCCAGATTGCGCAGCAGCGCGCCGCCGCCGGTCAGCACCATGCCGCGTTCGGAAATATCGGAAGCCAGCTCCGGCGGACACTGTTCCAACGCCACCATCACCGCGCTGACGATACCCGTAAGCGGTTCCTGCAAGGCTTCCAGAATCTCATTGGAGTTCAGGTTAAAGCCGCGCGGTACGCCCTCGGCGAGGTTACGGCCGCGAACCTCGATTTCCAGCACTTCATCGCCCGGATACGCCGAACCGATCTCATGCTTGATGCGCTCCGCCGTCGCTTCGCCGATCAGCGAGCCGTAGTTACGGCGAACATAGTTGATAATCGCCTCATCAAAGCGATCGCCCCCGATACGCACGGACGAGGAATACACCACGCCGTTAAGTGAAATCACCGCGACTTCGGTGGTGCCGCCGCCGATATCCACCACCATGGAGCCGGTGGCTTCGGAAACAGGCAAACCCGCGCCAATCGCCGCCGCCATCGGTTCCTCAATCAGGAACACCTCGCGCGCGCCGGCGCCCTGCGCCGATTCGCGAATCGCCCGGCGCTCCACCTGCGTGGCGCCGACGGGCACACACACCAGCACCCGCGGGCTCGGACGCATAAAACTGTTGCTGTGCACCTGCTTGATAAAGTGCTGCAACATTTTTTCAGTCACAAAGAAATCCGCAATCACGCCGTCCTTCATCGGGCGAATGGCGGCAATATTACCGGGCGTACGGCCCAGCATCTGTTTAGCGTCATGGCCTACGGCGGCTACGCTTTTCGGAGAACCGGCACGATCCTGACGAATAGCGACCACCGAGGGTTCATTCAGTACGATGCCCTGCCCTTTAACATAAATCAGGGTATTGGCGGTACCCAGGTCGATGGACAAGTCATTGGAAAACATGCCACGAAATTTCTTAAACATAACGAAAGGATAATCCTGCAAGCTGGGGGCGAAAAATAAATTCGCCTACTTTACCAACCACACGAAGCAGCGACAAGGCACGAAAACGCTCTGCTTCGGTGAAAAAAGTCTGTGTTGCGCAACATCGGTCTTGCAGAGAAATAGGGCGTAAAACGCCTTTTCTCCGGACGGCAAGGCAGATTATCACTTTCCGCCCGACGGAATAGCACTAACACAGGACATAAAATCTCACATTTAATCGGATTACAGCTAATGTAAGCGCACACTAACTAAAACCAAAGCCGACTCATTCTACGTCAATTCGAACAGGACTTTTACACTAAACGCGATAGTGCGGTGAATATTTTTTCAGCTCATGGCTCACCGGCACCGACGCGGCAAAAAAATCGCCCTGTCCGCCGTAAACGCCCTTATCCAATAACGTGCGCCACTCCTCTTTGGTGCGCACGCCGGCGGCAAAAACCTTGGTTTGCGTTCCTTTACAGGCTTCCGTCAGGCTTTGCACAAATAACTGATTTTCCGGACGGCGTTCAAGGCTGCGCACCAGGCCCGGATGAAGCTTGATGATCTCCACCCGCAATGACTTGATATAGGTCGTACTGACCAGCGTCAATCCCGCCTGGGTGACCGCCAGGCGGCATCCCAGTTCCTGGATAAGATTCAGCGCCGGGCGCAAACGGCCGATATATTGACAGACGTCCGCCTCCGCAAGTTCAAATAAAATGCATTGTCGTTGCTTTTTAGGACATTGCAGCAACGTTTCCTGTAGCCAGCAAAGAAACGTCTTCTGTAAAAGCGAGTCCACGCTAACCGGCATCGCCAGAGTTTCATCGGGCCAGTTGGCCGATAGCGCGACGATGCGCGCAACCAGCTGCCGGTCGTAGCTGACGCTCAGGCCAAGCTGCTGCACCAGCGGCATATACTCGGCCGCCAGCAGCTCCTGCGCGCCGTCATAAATGCGGGTCATCATTTCCCGATGATGTACCACGCCTTCCCGGGTTACCGCCGGTTTCTGATACAGTCTCGGCCCGCCGCGCGCCAGCGTTTGTTCCAGCAGCGTGCGCCATTTCACACTGCCGCGCCCTTTGTCCGGCACCTGCCGGTCAAAGACGCACCAGCCATTGCCGCCCTGCAACACGGCATTGCGCGTGGCGTCCTCCACGCTTTCCATCACCTGCTCGGGGCTTTGTCCGCTGCGATAGGCGCAAATGCCGATATGGATCATATCCTCGCGATCGATCAACGGCGTAACGGGCAGGATATCAACGGCTTTCACCAGCTGCGCCGCAATATTATCCGCTTCCTTCAGCGTGCTATGGGGTAATAACACCGTGAAATCGCTGTGGTAATAGCGCGCCAGCAGCGCCGACGGGTAACGCATCACAAACGTCGACAGCAAATTCACCAGCGTAAAGCTGTATTCCTGGCTCGCCCCGCCATAGCCATGCGTTTCCTGCAAGGTTTCAAAATCAGGCAGACGAATCATCATCACCGTGCCATGGGTGCCGACATTTTCGATATCTTCCAACTGCGTCGTCAGCTGATTATCAAAAAACAGGCGATTGCTCAATCCGGTTTCCGCATCCTGCGCGGCGAAGGCGCGGATCAGGGTATCGACCCGGCTGCGCTCCTCTCGGGCTTCAACCAGATCGGCCAGCAGCAGATCGATGGCGCCGCTGGCGTTCACCGGCCACTCGCCCGCCGAACCCTGCATAACCGACTCGCGCTCCCCGTTCAGAATACGTCTGGCTCGCGCCTCAAGCTCTTCCTGCCCGGCGGTTTGACGCCGTAGCCAGCGAATAGACAGATACAGCATCAGCGCCATCAGGCAAATCGCCAGCAGCACCGATAGCGTCGAGAGAAAAAAGCGCGGCATGCCAATCAGCGGATTGAGGTAAGTCGCATCCACCACCATATCCAGATGATGCATCAGCGGAAGCCGGCGATGATGGTACTCGTAGCTACGGCGATCGTCGGCCTCGGGCAGCCGCACCGCATACAGCGTTGAGTCGGGATTGCGGATCTCCAGCGCCACCACGCCGGCGGTTTTCATCATCGCCGGCAGCCAGAACCTGATATTATCCGGCGATTGCACCAAAAGCGCCTGATCGATGCTGGTCGCAACCTCTCTTAGCTGCTGCGCCGTTCTCTGCTGGCTATAATGGAAGAGGCTAAAGATGCTGCTGCAAAGCAGCAGGAAAACCGCCAATGCCGTCAACAGCGCCATAAGTTTGGAGAATCTGGTCGTAAATCCCATCCCTGCGTCCTATTCCTGATTCTGCGGGTTTGTTGTTTTTTATCAGTTCGCATACTACCTGTTACAAATATAGTCGCTATACGATTACCTACTTTTTTCTTGCCACAGGAGAGCATACATGCAGGCTTTAGTGCTCGAACAGCTAAACGGACTCATTCAGCCGCAGATCCGTGAACTCGATACGGATCAACTGCCCGCCGGTGATGTGACGGTTGATATCAGTTGGTCCGGCATCAATTATAAGGATGCGCTGGCCATCACCGGTAAGGGTAAAATCATTCGCCAGTTTCCGATGGTTCCCGGCATCGACTTCGCCGGAACGGTCCGCCACAGCGACAGCGAGCGTTTTCAGCCCGGACAATCGGTGATTCTTACCGGATGGGGCGTGGGTGAAAATCACTGGGGCGGTCTGGCCGAGCAGGCGCGGGTGAAAAGCGACTGGCTGGTGGCCCTGCCGGCCGGGCTGGATGCCAGAAAAGCCATGGCGATAGGCACCGCCGGCTTCACCGCCATGCTATGCGTGATGGCGCTGGAAGACGGCGGCGTAACGCCGCAAAGCGGCGACGTGGTGGTGACCGGCGCCAGCGGCGGCGTCGGCAGCACGGCGGTGGCCCTGCTTGCCGCGCTGGGCTACCGGGTCGCCGCCGTCAGCGGCCGCGCCGGGAACGCCGGCTATCTGCAACAATTGGGAGCGCAACAGGTGCTGGAACGCAGCGAATTCAGCGCCGACGCCCGGCCGTTGGAGAAACAGCGTTGGGCGGGGGCGATCGACACCGTCGGCGATAAGGTGCTGGCAACCCTGCTGGCGCAGATGGGTTACAACGCCACCGTTGCCGCCTGCGGCCTGGCCGGCGGCATCGCGCTGCCCGCCACGGTGATGCCGTTTATCCTGCGTAACGTCCGCTTGCAGGGGGTAGACTCGGTGATGGCGCCGCTGCCGCGCCGCGAACTGGCCTGGAAACGGCTGGCGGAATTGCTGCCGGAGACCTTCTACCGGCAGGCGACGCATGAAATCGCGCTGCCGGACGTCCCCGCCGCCGCCGCCGCGCTGCTGGACAACAAGGTGACGGGCCGTACGCTGGTACGCATCCGCTAACCTGGGCTACCCGCCGCTCAGGCCGCCGTCAGCGGCGGCCTGTTATTTATGCTTGTAACACCCGGCAAAAAAGTATTTACCGTTCGCCGCCGCCGTTCCCCGCGCAATTCATCTATAAATAAGTTATTGGCAAACCATCATTATCGTCGGCAATAACCATCGGCGGGAGTTCCACATGTATAAAAATCGCCAGCTGACCGAGGCGGACGTCACGCCGGAGAGCGTATTCCTCCAGCGCCGCCGCGTATTAAAGGCGCTGGGCATCACCACGGCGGCGCTGTCGTTGCCATTCTCCGCGCAGGCGGATCTGCTCGCCTGGTTTAAAGGCGACAACGATCGCCCCAAGGCGCCGCCGGGCAAAGCGCTGTCATTTACCCAACCGGCGGATTGGCGTCCCGACCTGCCGCTCACGCCGGAAGATAAGGTCACCGGTTATAACAATTTCTATGAATTCGGGCTGGATAAGGGCGATCCGGCGGCCAATGCCGGCGGGTTGCAGACGGAAAGCTGGAAAATCCGCATCGACGGCGAGGTCGCCAAGCCCATCACGCTGGATATCGACGACCTGCTTAAGCGTTTTCCGCTGGAGGAGAGAATTTATCGCCTGCGTTGCGTCGAGGCCTGGTCGATGGTCGTCCCCTGGATCGGGTTTGAGCTGGCGAAGCTGATTAAATTTGCCGACCCCACCGGCCATGCCCGCTATATCGCTTTCCAGACGCTCTACGATCCCGAACAGATGCCGGGACAGAAAGACCGCTTTATGGGCGGCGGCCTCGACTACCCTTATGTCGAAGGCTTGCGACTGGATGAGGCGCTGCACCCGCTTGCGCTGCTCACCGTCGGCGTTTACGGCAAAACGCTGCCGCCGCAGAACGGCGCGCCGGTCAGATTGATCGCGCCGTGGAAATACGGCTTTAAAAACATCAAATCCATCGTGCATATCCGCTTCACCCGCGAACGCCCGCCGTGTACCTGGAATCTGGCGGCGCCCAATGAATATGGCTTTTACGCCAACGTCAACCCGCACGTGGATCATCCGCGCTGGTCGCAGGCGACCGAACGCGTTATCGGCGCCGGCGGTATTCTGGATGTGCAACGGCAGCCGACCCTGCTGTTCAACGGCTATGCCGAGCAGGTGGCGTCGCTGTATCGGGGCCTGAACCTGCGGGACAACTTTTGACCGGCGGCGGCGCAGTAGCGCTGATTGAGGAGATAACGTCTGAATGCGGCTGACCATGCGACAGATAACCTGGCTGAAAGTCATTATCCATCTGGCGGCTTTTTTACCGTTGCCGTGGCTGATACTGGCGGTCGATCAGGGATGGCTGAGCGCCGATCCGGCAAAAGATATCCAGCATTTTACCGGCCGCATGGCGCTGAAGCTGTTGCTCGCCACGCTGCTGCTCACGCCGCTGGCTCGTTACGCCAGGCAACCGCTGCTTATCCGCTGCCGGCGCATGGTCGGGCTGTGGTGTTTTGCCTGGGCGACCTTGCATCTGGCGAGTTACTCGCTGCTGGAACTCGGGATAAGCCATCTGGGTTTGCTGGGAGAAGAGCTGCTTCGCCGCCCCTATTTAACGCTGGGAATGATTAGCTGGCTGGTTTTATTCGCTCTGGCGCTGACATCGCCCCAAATAGCGATGCGCAAGATGGGATCCCGCTGGCAAAAACTGCATAACCTGGTCTATCTGGTCGCCATTCTGGCGCCAATCCACTATCTTTGGTCAGTCAAAACGCTCTCGCCCCAGCCGGTTTTATATGCGCTGGCGGCCCTGATATTGTTATTGTCGCGTTATAAAAAATTTCGCCGATGGGGGCGTTAAACGCCGAGACAGGTCTGACGCCGAGCGCGGCAAGCACCGGCCGTTTCACCGACGATTTACGGCTACTGCGGGAATATCTCCGCAGATAAGACCAGTATTTGGCTGCTAATTGCGACGAAATGGTTATAATGCACGACTTTGTTTTCCCCACGGCGGACAATTTGCGTTGGAAAGGTGACAAACGCATGGCTTCGCGCTATTTTGTGCGACACTGTTTTTGCAATCCGGGCGAATCGCGGGAGATGGCAGCATAATGGCCGACAAGTTTCACATTTTGCTTTTGAATGGCCCTAACCTGAATCTGCTGGGTACGCGCGAGCCGGATAAGTACGGCAAAACCACGCTGGCGCAGATCGTCGGCAGTCTGGAAACGCAGGCGCAGGTGCTGAATGTGCAATTTTCCCATCTGCAGTCCAATGCGGAACATGTTCTGATCGACAGAATTCATCAGGCCAGAGGAAACACGGATTTTATTTTGATCAACCCGGCGGCGTTTACCCATACCAGCGTTGCGCTGCGTGACGCTCTGCTGGCGGTTGATATCCCGTTTATCGAAATTCATCTGTCCAACGTGCATGCGCGTGAAGCTTTCCGCCGTCACTCCTACCTGTCCGATATCGCGGTGGGGGTGATTTGCGGCTTCGGGGCAGAGGGTTATAACCATGCTTTACAGACAGCGGTAACACGCCTGTCAACTTCCAATTAAACAGAAGAGTACGGAACCACATCCATGGATATTCGTAAAATCAAGAAACTGATCGAACTGGTTGAAGAGTCCGGCATCGCCGAACTGGAAATTTCCGAAGGTGAAGAATCAGTACGCATTAGTCGTGCCCCGGCGGCGCCAAGCTACCCGATGATGCAACAGGCCTATGCGCCGATGCTGCAGCAACAACCGGCGCTGGCCGCCGCCGTCGCGCCGGCGCCCGCCGCGGAAACCACTGCCGTACCGGCCGCCATCAGCGGGCACATCGTGCGCTCTCCCATGGTCGGTACGTTCTACCGCACCCCCAGCCCCGATGCCAAAGCGTTTGTCGAAGTGGGCCAGCAGGTAAATGTCGGCGATACGCTGTGCATTGTCGAAGCCATGAAAATGATGAACCAAATCGAAGCCGACAAAGCGGGCGTGGTCAAAGCGATCCTTGTCGACAACGGCCAACCGGTTGAATTTGACGAGCCACTGGTTGTCATCGAATAACGAGGCTTACCATGCTAGATAAAATCGTTATCGCTAACCGCGGAGAGATCGCGCTGCGTATTTTGCGTGCCTGCAAAGAGCTGGGCATCAAAACCGTCGCCGTTCACTCCAGCGCGGATCGCGATCTGAAACACGTACTGCTGGCGGATGAAACCGTGTGCATCGGTCCGGCGCCGTCCACCAAAAGCTACCTGAACATTCCGGCGATCATTTCCGCGGCGGAAATCACCGCTTCCGACGCCATTCACCCGGGCTACGGTTTTCTGTCCGAAAATGCCGATTTCGCCGAGCAGGTCGAACGTTCCGGCTTTATTTTCATTGGCCCGCGCGCCGACACCATTCGCCTGATGGGCGATAAAGTGTCCGCCATCAACGCCATGAAAAAAGCCGGTGTACCCTGCGTTCCGGGTTCCGACGGCCCGTTAGACAGCGATATGGATAAGAACCGCGCCTTTGCCAAACGCATCGGCTACCCGGTGATCATCAAAGCCTCCGGCGGCGGCGGCGGCCGCGGCATGCGCGTGGTGCGCAGCGATAAAGAGCTGGAACAGTCCATCAATATGACCCGTGCGGAAGCCAAGGCGGCTTTCAATAACGATATGGTCTATATGGAAAAATATCTGGAAAACCCGCGTCACGTGGAAATTCAGGTATTGGCCGACGGTCAGGGCAACGCCATTTATCTGGCCGAGCGCGACTGCTCCATGCAGCGCCGTCACCAGAAAGTGGTGGAAGAAGCGCCGGCGCCGGGCATCACCGCCGAACAGCGCCGTTTTATCGGCGATCGCTGCGCGAAAGCCTGTATCGATATCAATTATCGCGGCGCGGGCACCTTTGAATTCCTGTACGAAAACGGCGAGTTCTACTTTATCGAGATGAACACCCGTATTCAGGTGGAGCATCCGGTAACCGAAATGATTACCGGGGTGGATCTGATCAAAGAGCAGCTGCGTATTGCGGCGGGCCAACCGTTATCCATCAGGCAGGAAGACGTTCAGGTGCGCGGCCACGCGGTGGAATGCCGTATCAACGCCGAAGACCCGAACAGCTTTCTGCCGAGTCCGGGTAAAATTACCCGTTTCCACGCGCCGGGCGGCTTCGGCGTGCGTTGGGAATCCCATATTTACGCCGGCTATACCGTGCCGCCGTACTACGATTCCATGATCGGCAAATTGATCACCTACGGCGAAACCCGCGAAGTGGCTATTTCGCGGATGAAGAACGCGCTGGCGGAACTGATTATCGACGGGATCAAAACCAACGTCGATCTGCAGATGAAGATCATGAACGATGAAAACTTCCAGAAAGGTGGCACCAATATCCACTATCTGGAGAAGAAACTCGGTTTGCAGTAAATCTGCGGTTTTATGTCGGTAAAAGGTCGGTGCAAACCGGCCTTTTTACTTTTCTGTCAATTCGGACTGGGCAAATCGACCGCATGCCGTAAAATTCCCGGTTTCGCACTATCAACACCAGCTTACCTGGGGGAAAAATGGATACGCGTTTTCTTCAGGCTCATCGGGAAGCCCGCTGGGCGATGGGCCTGACGCTGGCTTACCTGATAGCCTGGACTCTCACCGCTTACCTGCCCGACAGCGCTCAGGGCATTACCGGCCTGCCCCACTGGTTTGAAATGGCCTGCCTGCTGCTGCCGCTTATTTTCACCCTGCTGTGCTGGCTGATGGTTCGCGTCGTCTTCCGCGATATCTCACTGGAGAATGACGATGCAAAATGAGGTGCTGCTGCCGCTGCTGGGCTACCTGCTGCTGGTTTTCGGGCTCTCGGTCTACGCCTATCGCCGCCGCCAGGCGGGCAACTTTCTCAACGAGTATTTCCTCGGCGGGCGCTCAATGGGCGGCTTTGTGCTGGCGATGACCCTTATCGGCACCTACGTCAGCGCCAGTTCATTTATCGGCGGTCCGGGCGCGGCCTACAAGTACGGGCTGGGCTGGGTATTGCTCTCCATGATCCAGCTTCCCACCATGCTGCTGTCGCTGGGCATTCTGGGGAAAAAATTCGCCATTCTGGCAAGACGTTATAACGCGATTACCCTCAACGATATGCTGTACGCCCGCTACGGCAGCCGGCTGCTGGTATGGTTCGCCAGCATTAGCCTGCTGGTCGCCTTTATCGGCGCCATGGCGGTGCAGTTTATCGGCGGCGCGCGCCTGCTGGAGACGGCGGCCAACATCCCCTACGATATCGGCCTGCTGATTTTCGGCGTGACCATCGCGCTGTATACCGCGTTCGGCGGCTTCCGCGCCAGCGTGCTGAACGACGCCATGCAGGGCATCGTCATGCTGCTGGGCACGGTGATCCTGCTGGTGGGCGTTATCCACGCCGCCGGCGGCCTGCACAGCGCGGTGGACAAACTGCAGCAGATCGACCCCGCGCTGGTCACCCCGCAGGGCAGCGATCAGATCCTGTCGATGCCTTTTATGGCCTCTTTCTGGGTGCTGGTCTGTTTCGGGGTTATCGGCCTGCCCAACACCGCCGTGCGCTGCATCTCCTACCGCAACAGCCAGGCGCTGCACCGCGGCATTATTATCGGCACCATCGTGATCGGCATACTGATGCTGGGTATGCATCTGGCCGGCGCACTGGGCCGGGCGGTGATGCCCGACCTGACCATCCCGGATCAGGTGCTGCCGGCGCTGATGGTTTCCGTGCTGCCCCCGCTGGCCGCGGGTATATTTCTCGCCGCGCCGATGGCGGCTATCATGTCCAATATCAACGCGCACCTGCTGCAGGCCTCCGCCACGATAATCAAAGATCTTTATCTCAGCGTGCGCCCGCAGCAAATGCGCAATGAACGGCGCATCAAACGCCTTTCCAGCATGACGACCCTGCTATTGGGGTTATTGGTGCTGCTGGCCTCCTGGCGCCCGCCGGAGATGATTATCTGGCTAAACCTGCTGGCGTTCGGCGGGCTGGAAGCCGTGTTCCTGTGGCCGCTGGTGCTCGGCCTTTATTGGGAACGCGCCAACGCCACGGGCGCGTTAAGCGCCATGTTCAGCGGCGCATGCAGCTATACGCTGCTGGCCAGCTTCGATCTTCATCTGGCGGGCTTTCACCCTATCGTGCCGGCGCTGACGCTAAGCCTGCTGGCGTTTATTATCGGCAACCGCTTTGGGCGCAGCATGCCTGAACCAGCGACCGCCCCCACTTCACTTTAAATGTAATAGAGACTGCTATGCCGTGGATTCAACTGAAAATCAATACTTCCGGCAGCCATGCCGAACAATTGGGCGACGCGCTGATTGAGAGCGGCGCGGTGTCCGTGACGTTTCAGGATACCCACGATACGCCGGTATTCGAGCCGCTGCCCGGAGAAACCCGCCTGTGGGGCGATACCGACGTTATCGGTTTATATGACGCGGAGACCGAGATGACCGACGTTATCGCCGCGCTGGAGCAGGAGCCGCTGCTGGGCGCCGGATTTCAGCATAAAATCGAGCAGTTGGAAGATAAGGACTGGGAGCGCGAATGGATGGATAACTTCCACCCGATGCGTTTCGGCGAACGGCTGTGGATCTGCCCGAGCTGGCGCGATATTCCCGACCCGACGGCGGTGAACGTGATGCTCGATCCGGGCCTGGCTTTCGGCACCGGCACCCACCCCACCACCGCGCTCTGCCTGCAATGGCTGGACGGGCTGGATTTACAGGGCAAAACCCTTATCGACTTCGGCTGCGGCTCCGGCATCTTGGCCATCGCGGCGCTAAAACTGGGCGCCGCCCGCGCTATCGGCATCGACATCGACCCGCAGGCGATTCAGGCCAGCCGCGACAACGCCCAGCGCAACGGCGTGTCCGAGCGCCTGGAGCTCTATCTGCCGCAGGACCAGCCCGCCGACCTCAGCGCCGACGTGGTGGTCGCCAATATTCTTGCCGGCCCGCTGCGTGAGCTGGCGCCATTAATCAGCGATCTGCCGAAAACCGGCGGGCTCCTCGGCCTGTCGGGCGTGCTGGCGACCCAGGCCGCCGGCGTCGCCGAAGCCTATCAGGACAAATTCCGGCTTGACCCTGTGGCGGAAAAAGAAGAGTGGTGCCGCATTACCGGCATACGTAAGTAATCCTCGCCAGAGCTTATCGCCACCGCAAGCCGTCGGGTTTGCGGTGGTTTCCGCCCCGTCTCGTCCTTTCGGACCGCCGCTGCGCTTTTATCAACGGTTTAACCACGTCAAAGGCAGGTGTATCCTCAATGTCTCGTCGGACCTTCATCGGTTATTTCACGCGATGAAGTGAGTCATCATATTGTTTTAAATGGATTAACCCAATGAAGTATAAACTTTTCGCCTCCCTCGCCGTTACCGTCTGCTTTTCGCTTCACGCTGCCGAACATGCCCACTGGAGCTATGAAGGACAGGAAGCGCCCGCGCACTGGGGCCAACTCTCCCCCGATTTTTCCCTGTGCGCCACCGGTAAGAACCAGTCGCCGATAGATATTCACGGCGCGCTAAAAACCGTTCACCACGACTTACAGCTCGCTTATCACCCCGGCGCACAGCACATCGTCAACAACGGTCATACCGTTCAGGTGAACGTGGGCGCCGGCAGCACGCTGACGGTGGATGACGACACCTTTACCCTGCGGCAGTTCCATTTCCACGCTCCCAGCGAAAACGAGATCGATGGCAAAACATTTCCGTTAGAAGCACACTTTGTCTACCAGGATCAAAAGGGTGCGTTAACGGTAGTGGCTTTGATGTTTGAACAGGGCGACGCCAATCAGGAGCTGGAGAAAGCCTGGCGCCAGATGCCGTTAGCCCTTGATAAACCGGTTGCATTGACCGCGCCGCTGAATATCGACGCGCTGGTGCCCGCAGCATATCGGCATAGTTATTACCGCTTCAGCGGTTCACTCACTACGCCGCCATGTTCCGAAGGCGTACGCTGGCTGGTGCTGGATAAACCGGCCACCATTTCAGCCGAACAGGTCGCCGCATTCATCGCCGCCGTTCATCATGCCAACAACCGCCCCGTTCAGCCTTTAAACGGCCGCGTTATCGTTAATTAGGTCGGTTGTTTCCCGCCGCTCCCGGCCGCTTCGCCCCGGGAGCCCGCGTTTGCCGCATTATGGTGCATAAAATTTATCCCTGTTCTTGGTTTATTAACAACGCAATCCCCTGCAAAGGGCGGATATCAATGCAACTCCTGCTTCAATCACCGCATATTACAGATAAATTGCGCAGCCGCCGGAATATTTTCCTGAACAAAAATAACGCATAAATAACCAAAACCTATTGTTAAATATAGATAATATTTTCTCACCTCAAGCTGAAACGCGTTTTCTTTGATCGCCGCCGGCCAATTGGTCAAAGTTTGGCCTTTCATATCGGGTGAAAAATGCGTAATATACGCGCCCTTGCAGACACAGTATGGTCACTCTTTGTCTATGCGCATTGGACAATTTCAGCTTACCAATCGTTTGATAGCAGCGCCGATGGCCGGTATCAGCGATCGCCCATTCAGAGCACTCTGTCACACGATGGGCGCTGGAATGACCGTGTCCGAAATGCTGATTTCCAATCCGGAAGTCTGGCATTCGGATAAATCGCGTTTGCGTATGGTGCATAGCGATGAGCCCGGGATCAGGGCCGTGCAAATTGCCGGCTGTGACCCGGATGAAATGGCGGTGGCGGCGAAATTCAATGCGGATTTCGGCGCGCAGATCATCGACATCAATATGGGCTGTCCGGCCAAAAAGGTGAACCGCAAGATGGCAGGGTCTGCGTTGTTGCAGTACCCGGATTTGGTAAAACGAATCCTCTCGGCGGTAGTGAAAGCGGTAGACGTGCCGGTAACGCTGAAAATCCGCACCGGCTGGGCGCCAGAGCACCGTAACTGTGTAGAGATTGCCAGATTGGCTGAAAGCTGTGGGATTCAGGCCCTGACCATTCACGGACGCACGCGTGCGTGCCTGTTCAATGGTTCGGCGGAATACGACAGCATTCGGACAGTTAAGCAGGCCGTTTCCATTCCCGTTATTGCGAATGGCGACGTGACTTCCCCGCATAAAGCCAGAGCGGTTCTTGATTACACCGGGGCAGACGCCCTGATGATAGGACGGGCCGCTCAGGGAAGACCCTGGATCTTTCGGGAAATCCAGCATTATCTGGACACCGGGGAGTTGCTGGCACCGATGCCGTTGGCAGAGGTCAAGCGCTTGTTGATCAAGCATATACGGGAATTGCACGACTTTTATGGTCCAGGCAAGGGATTTCGTATAGCTCGTAAGCACGTATCCTGGTATCTCCGGGAGAACGCCCCAAACGACCAGTTTAGGCGCACATTCAACGCCATAGAGGATGCCAGCGAGCAGCTGGAGGCGTTGGAGGCATACTTTGAAAATCTTGCGTAAACAGAAAAAGAGCTGACAGAACTATGTTCGAACAACGCGTGAATTCTGACGTACTGACCGTTTCCACCGTAAACTCTCAGGCACAGGTAACCCAAAAACCCCTGCGCGACTCGGTTAAACAGGCCCTGAAGAACTATTTTGCCCAATTGAATGGTCAGGACGTGAGTGACCTGTATGAGCTGGTATTGGCTGAAGTTGAACAACCCCTGTTGGACATGGTGATGCAATACACCCGCGGCAACCAAACCCGCGCCGCCCTGATGATGGGCATCAACCGCGGCACCCTGCGTAAGAAATTGAAAAAATACGGCATGAACTGATTCACCACCGTACCTGGTTGATTTGAAAGGCGCTTGTCGGCAACGACGGGCGCTTTTTGTTTATATGGACTACACATAGACCACAGGTTGCTTTCCTCCCTCTCGCTCCCCGTATTTTTCAGAACACACCGTTCTACAGCGATGTATTACCTATGTATCTCGCAGAACAACACAGAGGCGCTTGCCGATGTCTAACAAAAGTATCATACTTAGTATGATACAAATGACTTGCCCGGTGGTGGCCTGATGAGGGTTTTCAAAAACGCCTGGTTCGAACGGTTTGCCCGCAGGCAGCATATATCCGATAAAGCACTGCTGGACGCGATTAGACGCGCGGAGAAGGGTTTAATAGACGCCGATCTGGGCGGTGGGGTCATCAAGCAGCGCGTGGCACGGCCGGGACAGGGAAAATCGGGGGGATTCCGCACCATCGTCCTGTATCGCACGGAAGAACGCGCTTTCTTCATCTATGGCTTCGCCAAGAGCGACCGGGCCAACATTGACGACGATGAAGTCACTTTGTTCAAAAAGATGGCGTTCCGTGTGCTGGAACTGTCGGATGAACACCTGAATCAGTTGATTGGTAACGGCCAGTTTTTGGAGGTTTCACATGGTGAAGAAATATCGTAGCGACGCCTATGCGGCGATCCATGAAACGATGGATGCGCTGCATGAAGTGGGCGCGATCGACAAGCAGACCATGCGTGAATTCGACGAGGCATGCCTGGCTCCGGTATCGCCCATGCCCCCCGAACGCATCCGCGCCTTGCGTGAGCGTGAGCGCCTGTCCCAGCCCGTATTCGCCCGCTATCTGAACGTAAGCAAGAACCTCGTTTCCGACTGGGAACGAGGTGTGAAAAGACCGGGTGGCCCGGCTCTGCGTCTGCTGGCTATCGTGGAAAAAAACGGAGTACAGGCGATTGTTTGATATTCCTAATGTTGAGTTTCTTGCACTTTGTATCTACCCGCCACCAAAACACCATAACCTTTTATGTTGAAAGATTTTTAGCAGATCCCTCTCGGTACTACTGCTCCATATCGCCAAAAGCCCCCTGCCAGTCAGCATCAAATTTCGCTATCGCCGCCTGCACCGCCGGTGTGTTGATAAACTGGTCCGCCACATCAACCGGCAGCGTGATCGCCTGACATCCCGCCAGCATACATGCCAGCGCCTGACGCGGGGTTTTGAAACTTGCCGCCAGTACGCCCGCGTGCGGGGCATGCAACGTCAGCAGCTTCTGTAAATCGCGCACCGTCTGAACCCCATCGCCGCCTTGCGCATCGAGCCGATTGACATAAGGCGCCACGTATCTGGCGCCCGCCAGGGCGGCGAACAGCCCCTGCGCCGCACCGTAGATGGCGGTCCCCAGCACCGGTATGCCCTCGCTGTGTAAGATTTTCATTGCCGCCAGCCCCTCTGCGGTAGCGGGAACTTTGATAATCAAATCGTTAACGTATTGCCGCATCAGCAAAGCCTCTTTAACCATATCCTCTGCCCGGTGAGCGATCGCCTGAGCAAAGAGATCCCCTTTTCCCTCCAGTACCTGATGCAACGCCGGTAACAGTTCATGCAGCGGCTTACCCGCAGCGGCGACAATGCTTGGGTTCGTCGTGATGCCGGCCAGCGGCAAGATACGCGCCAGTCGTTCAATGGCGATGATATCCGCCGTATCGAGAAAAATCTTCATTACCCTCTTCCTCCACAGGATGCGTCCTACAATCATTTCCTATTTATGTTTCACAATGAACCAAATAACTTTCAAAGTGTGATCAATTTAAAATTTAAAAAACATATTTGGATATATTTTGATAGCACGTCAACAAGACAACACGCGGTTTCGCGTCTTGCGGCATCAACCCGAGGAAACAGGAGCGCTATATGATAGACGTCATCACCCATGGGGCTGAGTGGTTCATCGGCCTGTTTCAGAAAGGAGGGGAAGTTTTTGTCGGCATGGTGACCGGCATACTTCCTTTGCTGATTAGCCTGCTCGTTATTATGAATGCGCTGATCGTGTTCGTCGGTCAGGAACGCATCGAACGTCTGGCCCAGCGCTGCGCGGGGAACCCGCTCTCCCGCTATCTGCTGTTGCCAGTTATCGGCACATTCGTCTTTTGCAATCCCATGACGTTAAGTCTGGGCCGCTTTATGCCGGAGAAGTACAAGCCGAGCTACTACGCCGCCGCCTCTTATAGCTGTCACTCCATGAATGGCCTGTTCCCGCATATTAATCCTGGGGAGCTGTTCGTCTACCTCGGGATCGCCAGCGGTCTGACGACGCTCGGCCTGCCGCTGGGCCCGCTGGCGGTTAGCTACCTGCTGGTGGGGATGGTGAGCAACTTTTTCCGCGGCTGGGTCACGGACCTGACCACCACGTTATTTGAACGCAAAATGCGCATCCAGCTTGACCGTCAGGTTCAGCTTTAACGGGGAAACCATGATGAACAACGTGATTCGTATTGAAAAAGGCGAAAGCGGCTGGGGCGGCCCGCTGCTGATTGAAGCGGCTCCGGGCAAAAAAATTGTCTATATCACCGCGGGAACGCGTCCGGCGATTGTCGATCGCCTGAGCGAACTGACCGGCTGGCCGGCCGTGGATGGCTTTAAAGACGGCGAGCCGCCGGCTGAAGAGATCGGTATCGCGGTGATTGACTGCGGCGGCACGCTGCGCTGCGGGATTTATCCCAAACGCCGCATTCCGACGGTCAATATCCATTCGACCGGCCGTTCCGGCCCGCTGGCGCAGTTTATTGTGGAAGATATTTACGTATCCGGCGTACGGGAAAAAAACATTCAACGGGTGGAAACCGCGTCGGCAACGCCCGCCGCCATCCCTTCCGCGGCGGGAAAAACCGCCGGCGACACCGCATCCGCCGGCCTTGGCCGGGATTACGACAGCAGCAAAAAAATCACCGAACAGAGCGACGGGCTGCTGGCCAAGGTCGGTATGGGCATGGGTTCGGTAGTCGCAGTGTTCTTCCAGGCCGGTCGGGAAACCATTGATACGGTATTGAAAACTATTCTGCCGTTTATGGCGTTCGTCGCGGCGCTGATCGGCATCATTATGGCCTCGGGGCTGGGCGATATGATTGCTCACAGCCTGACGCCGCTGGCAAATAGTCCGATCGGCTTGGTCACGCTGGCGTTGATTTGTTCATTCCCCCTGCTTTCTCCGTTTCTGGGGCCGGGCGCGGTGATTGCCCAGGTGATTGGCGTGCTGGTCGGCGTACAGATCGGTTTGGGAAACATTCCTCCCGCTCTGGCGCTCCCCGCTCTGTTCGCCATTAACGCTCAGGCCGCCTGTGACTTCATCCCCGTCGGCCTGTCGCTGGCGGAAGCGAAACAGGACACCGTGCGCGTCGGGGTGCCGTCCGTGCTGGTGGGCCGCTTTCTTACCGGCGCGCCGACCGTGCTGCTGGCCTGGGTAGTATCCGGTTTTATCTACCAATAACCGTTTTGGGAGTCGGTATGAACACGGTTTTTCAAACCATATTTACCCGTATCGGCGACAACGCTGCGGAGGCATTGGCCGAAGACATGATGATCACCTTTCGTGAAGGAGCTCCCGAAGACATCGAATCATTCTGCTTTATCCACCAACATGGCGATCTGCACGGCGAACTACGCGCAGGGGACAGGCTGATGCTATCGGACAGGGCCTATCCGATTACCGCGGTAGGTTCGGTGGCGACGCAGAATCTGCGTGAACTGGGTCATATCACCATCCGCTTTGACGGCGCCGCCGAAGCAGAGTTTCCCGGTTCGCTGCACGTTGCAGGTAAGACGCCGACAGATATCAAAGTCGGCGGTAAATTAACGATTTTTTCTTAAATATCAGGTGGGGAAATGCATATGAAACAGGTTGCGGTAGTCATCGGCGGCGGACAGACCCTCGGTGCGTTCCTGTGTGAAGGCCTGGCGGAAGCGGGTTATCAGGTTGCGGTCGTTGATTTAAATGCTCAACACGCCATGCAGGTAGCGGAAACGATCAATGCTCGCTACGGCGCCGGATGCGCCTGCGGCTTTGGCACTGACGCCACGGATGAAGTACAGGTTGAACGGTTGGCGCAGGCGGTTGACGCTCGATTCGGTCAGGTCAATCTTTTGGTCTATAGCGCAGGGATGGCGAAGGCGGCCCCCATTACGCAGTTCCGGCTCAATGATTTTGATTTGTCTTTACAGGTGAATCTGGTGGGATATTTCCTGTGCGCCCGCGAGTTTGCCAAGCTGATGATCCGTGATGGCATCGCCGGGCGCATTATCCAGATTAACTCCAAATCAGGGAAAGTCGGCAGTAAGCACAATTCCGGCTATAGCGCGGCCAAGTTCGGCGGGGTTGGGCTGACTCAGTCGCTGGCGCTGGATCTGGCGGAGTTCGGTATTACCGTCCACTCGCTCATGCTGGGCAATTTGCTGAAATCGCCGATGTTCCAGTCATTATTGCCGCAGTATGCCGAGAAACTGGGCATCCGACCGGAAGAGGTGGAGCAGTACTATATCGATAAAGTGCCGCTCAAGCGGGGCTGCGACTATCAGGATGTGCTGAACACATTACTGTACTACGCCAGTGATAAAGCCTCTTACTGTACCGGCCAGTCGATCAATATTACCGGCGGGCAGGTCATGTTCTGAATACGCAATCCCCGGCGCAATGCCGGGGGAACAGGAGGTGAACGATGAGTCCGGCATCATTATTGATTACCTTTGCGGTATGCGCATGGCTGTTACAAATCGCGCTGGGCTGGTGGCAATTGCGTCGTTTCAATCAGGCGTTTGACGCGTTGTACCGCCAGGGAAACAGGGTTGGCGTAGGCCGCGCCGCCGGAAGGTTTAGCGCCAGAGTGCTCGTGGCGCTGGCGTTTGATGAGCAGGAGCGGGTGTGCGACGCTTTTATCATGCGCGGGTTTACGGTCTTTGCCCGGCCGCAGCGGATGAAAGAATGGGTGGGAGTGAAGAGAACGCAACTGGCGCCAAATGTGATCTTTCCCATAGAACCGGCTTGCCGCGCCGCGCTTTCGTTGGCGATTGAAGCGAAATCATGATATTTTCATTTTAAAAGATATTTCCTTTCATTTGGCAGTATTTTCATGCGCCAAGTTTCGTAAAGGAAAGCGTTAAAATGACCTATCGGATGGATATCGCAATGAAACCTAAACAACGTCAGGCGGCGATCCTGGAATATCTGCGCACGCATGGCAAAACGTCCGTGGAGACGCTCGCCGGCCGTTTCAGCACCACGGGTACGACAATCCGTAAGGATTTAACCGCGCTGGAAGAAGAGGGGGCGGTTATCCGTACTTACGGCGGCGTGATGCCCAGCCGGGAAGAAGGCGATCAGCCCATCGACCGCAAAACACACATTAATACCAAGAAGAAAAAACAGATTGCCCACGCGGCCGCGGCGCTGATTAATGACGGCGACTCGCTGATATTCGATGCGGGCAGCACCGTGCTGCAAATGGTGCCGTGGCTGACGCAATTCAACAATATTACCGTTATGACCAATAGCCTGAGCATTGTTAATGAGCTGGTTGAACTGGATAACGATCAAACCATCCTGATGCCGGGCGGCACCTATCGCAAAACCTCGGCCTCGTTTCACGGCAGTCTGGCGGAAACCGCCTTTTCCCATTTCAGTTTTGACAAGCTGTTTATCGGCGCCGACGGCGTCGATCTGAATGCGGGCGTCACCACCTACAATGAACTGCACGCCGTCAGTCAGGCAATGTGCCGCGCCGCGCAACAGATTATCCTGCTGGTGGACTCGTCCAAGTTTGGCCGCAAAAGCCCCAATGTGGTCTGCGAGCTGAACGCGGTGGATATCCTGATTACCGACAGCGATATCAACCCGGACTACCTGACAGAGTTAAGGGATAAGAACATTAATGTCATTGTGGTGGGGGATGGCGATGAATGAGCCTATGCTGGCCCGGCGATCAACCTGCATGCTCTGCACGCCGCCAGCATCGCCTAAAGGGCAAATTTACTATATTCAGTTCTGATATAACCCATCACGCAATGTAATTTATCAAAATAAACCTTCTGGCGTAGATTCATTATCAATAAAAGTTATAAGCCATATGATGCCCATTACCCACAGGAACCATAATGAAGAAATTACATTTCGCTATACTGACTGGCGCACTGTTCGCAACGAGCGTCTTTGCACAGGCGCAGGATGATCTCGGCGCCATCAAGTCCGCCGGGGTGATTAAAATCGGTACGGAAGGCACCTACGCCCCCTACACCTACCACGATAAATCGGGTCAGTTGGTGGGGTTTGATGTGGATATTGGCCGCGCGGTTGCCGAAAAACTGGGCGTCAAGGCGCAGTTTATCGAAGGCCGCTGGGACGGGCTAATCGCCGGCGTGGACGCCAAACGCTACGATGCCGTCATCAATCAGGTCGGCATCACTAAAGAGCGTCAGGCCAAGTACGACTTCTCCAAACCTTATATCGACTCGAAAGCGGTGCTTATCACCCAGGCCGATAACGCCACCATCAAAGACTTCAGCGATCTGAAAGGCAAAAAATCGGCGCAGAGCCTGACCAGCAACTACGCGAAGCTGGCCACCAGCCACGGCGCGGATATTGTGCCGACCGATGGATTCAACCAGTCTTTGGATCTGGTGCTCAGCGGCCGTGCCGACGCCACGCTGAACGACAACCTGTCTTACCTTGATTTCAAAAAACAGAAGCCAGACGCGAAGGTAAAAGTTATCGCCACCGCGCCTACCGGCGAACCTTCTGCTATTTTGGTGCGTAAAAACCAGCCGCAGCTGGTGGACGCGCTGAATAAGGCATTGGATGAAATCAAAGCCGACGGCACCTATAAAACGATAGCCGTGCGCTACTTCGGTCAGGACGTATCTCAATAATATCCCTGTTAGCGGAGTCATTTTTCATGCCGCCCTGGCTAGAGCTTATGGCGGACTCTTTCTGGAGTCTGCTGTCCGCAGGATTAAAATTTACCGTCCCCCTGGCGATTCTTTCCTTTATTTTCGGTCTGGCCGTGGGGGTAATTGTCGCCCTGATCCGCCTCTATGGCCCGAAGCCATTGAAATGGATCGGCGACTTTTATGTCTGGGTTATCCGTGGGACTCCGCTGCTGGTTCAGTTATTTCTCATCTTTTACGGGCTTCCCAGCGCGGGTATCACCCTGGATGCTTTCCCCGCCGCGTTAATCGGGTTCACCATCAGCGTTGGCGCATACAGCTCGGAAATCGTCCGCGGGGCGATATTATCGGTACCGCGAGGCCAATGGAGCGCGGCACACTCCCTGGGCATGAACGGCGCTCAGGCAATTCGCTGGGTAATATTTCCACAGTCGGTGTTCGTTTCATTACCCCCGCTATCCAACACCTTTATCTCCTTAATCAAGGATACCTCGCTTGCCGCCGTGATTACGGTTCCGGAAATGTTTTTATCCGCACAGCGTATTGTTTCCGTCACCTACGAACCGCTGATTCTTTATATCGAGGCCGCGTTGATTTATCTGATGTTCAGCACAGTGCTGAGCCAGCTGCAGGTGAAGCTCGAAAAGTATTACCAGCGCCATATCGTGCACTGACTCCGGACGGGTGGCGCCACCTTTAAATTCCGCGTTGCCCCTCTATTGGCGCGCGGACGCTGCATTAGCGTCCGCAGCCGGTTCTTAAACTATACCTGCCACCCGCCCCGCCGATTTATAGGCCGATACCCTCGGCACGGTTCGATGATAAAATCCGCTCCAGCGCCATAAAGTTGAACGTGAGAATTACAATATTGGGTGATACATGTTGTTACTGATCGATAACTATGACTCCTTTACCTACAATCTGTATCAGTATTTTTGCGAGCTGGGCGCTGAAGTACTGGTCAAGCGTAATGATGAGCTAAGTCTGGAGGATATCGAACGGCTATCGCCGTCGCGGCTAGTGATCTCTCCCGGGCCATGTACGCCGGATGACGCGGGTATTTCGCTGGCGGCCATCCGCCATTTTGCCGGCAGGTTGCCCATCCTGGGCGTGTGTCTTGGCCATCAGGCAATGGGACAAGCATTCGGTGCGCGTATCATCCGTGCTCGCCAGGTAATGCACGGTAAAACCTCGGTTATACAACACAATAATACGGGAGTTTTTGCCGGGCTGTCGCAGCCGCTGACGGTAACACGCTATCACTCGCTGGTGATTGAACCCGCGTCCCTGGCAGACTGCTTTGAGGTGACCGCCTGGAGTGAACGTGACGGCAAGCATGATGAAATCATGGGGATTCGGCACCGTTCACTGCCATTAGAAGGCGTTCAGTTTCATCCGGAAAGTATTCTCAGCCAGCAGGGACACCAGCTTTTAGATAATTTTCTTAAAATAGAGTCAGATAGGAAATAATTTTTCTCTCCGGGCGATTTAACATTGCCTGAGAGTGATTTTTTATGCATATTTATTGATTATATTTTCACTCAGAGTTGTTGATATCGGAGCATATAAGCAGATGGCAACGGATAAAAAAGCAGTAACGCGGGAAACTCACGACAAAGTTATTTTGCCGGTTTATGCACCAGCGCAGTTTATACCGGTAAAAGGTAAAGGAAGCCGGGTGTGGGATCAGCAAGGACGAGAATACATTGATTTCTCCGGTGGTATTGCCGTTACCGCGCTCGGCCACTGTCATCCCGCTCTGGTAGCCGCGCTGCAGCAGCAGGGAGAAAAGCTGTGGCACACCAGCAATATCTTTACCAATGAGCCTGCGCTACGTTTGGCCAGCAAGCTGATTAACGCGACGTTTGCCGATCGGGTATTTTTTGTCAACTCCGGCGCCGAAGCAAACGAAGCGGCTTTCAAGCTGGCACGCCATTACGCGATTAAGCGTCACAGCCCGTATAAAACCAAAATCATTGCGTTTTACAATGCCTTTCACGGACGTACGCTGTTTACCGTTTCCGTTGGCGGTCAGGCTAAATATGCCGATGGTTTCGGGCCGAAGCCAGCCGATATCGTGCACGTTCCTTTTAATGACCTGGCGGCGGTCAAAGCGGTGATGGACGATCATACCTGCGCAGTGGTATTGGAGCCCGTTCAGGGCGAAGGCGGCATTACGCCGGCGACCCCTGAATTCCTGCAAGGCGTACGTGAACTGTGCGATCAATACCAGGCGCTGCTGGTATTTGATGAAGTCCAGTCCGGGATGGGCCGTACCGGTAAGCTGTTTACTTATATGCATTACGGTATTACGCCAGATATTCTCACCACCGCCAAAGCCTTGGGCGGCGGCTTTCCCATCAGCGCCATGCTCACCACGGAAGAGATCGCCTCAGTAATGACCGTTGGCGTACACGGCACGACCTATGGCGGCAACCCGCTGGCCTGTGCAGTAGCGGAAGCGGCGCTGGATACCATCAATACGCCGCAAGTGCTGTCGGGCGTAGCGGAGCGTCATAACCTGTTTGTCGGGGCGTTGGAAAAGATCAACCAGCAGTACGGTATCTTTGAGCAGATCCGCGGCATGGGATTATTACTGGGGGCAGAGCTTAAGCCGCAATGGCATGGCCGGGCGGGCGAGTTTCTGGCCGCAGCGGCACAACATGGCGTAATGGTATTGATGGCGGGACCAAATGTGATTCGTTTCGTACCTTCACTGGTCATTGCCCCCGAGGATATCGAACAGGGAATGGCGCAGTTTACCAAAGCGGTAGCGCAGGTGGTCAACGCAGCCGGTTGATGCCTGACAGTTTACGGCCCACATCCCTGTGGGCCGCCCTTCGGGCCGGTGCGCAGCACCGTTCAAATCCGCTCCCGGCGGATTTGTCCTACTGAAGTGCACCTCACCGACAAACAACAGATAAAGCAAAAAGCCCCATGCTTTCGCATGAGGCTTTCTACTTGTTTGATGCCTGGCAGTTCCCTACTCTCACATGGGGAGACCCCACACTACCATCGGCGCTACGGCGTTTCACTGCTGAGTTCGGCATGGGGTCAGGTGGGACCACCGCGCTATCGCCGCCAGGCAAATTCGTTTTATTCCAACCGTTGCTCTATCTCTGCAACCATCGGAACCAATCTCGAAACAAGCTGATTTTATTGTGAGTCGCTCTCAAAACACCTTCGGTGTTGTAAGGTTAAGCCTCTCGGGTCATTAGTACCGGTTAGCTCAACGCATCGCTGCGCTTACACACCCGGCCTATCTACGTCGTCGTCTTCAACGGCCCTTCAGGGGACTCAAGGTCCCAGGGAAGACTCATCTCGAGGCAAGTTTCCCGCTTAGATGCTTTCAGCGGTTATCTCTTCCGCACTTAGCTACCGGGCAATGCAATTGGCATCACAACCCGTACACCAGTGGTGCGTTCACTCCGGTCCTCTCGTACTAGGAGCAACCCCTCTCAATCTTCCAACGCCCACGGCAGATAGGGACCGAACTGTCTCACGACGTTCTAAACCCAGCTCGCGTACCACTTTAAATGGCGAACAGCCATACCCTTGGGACCTACTTCAGCCCCAGGATGTGATGAGCCGACATCGAGGTGCCAAACACCGCCGTCGATATGAACTCTTGGGCGGTATCAGCCTGTTATCCCCGGAGTACCTTTTATCCGTTGAGCGATGGCCCTTCCATTCAGAACCACCGGATCACTAAGACCTGCTTTCGCACCTGCTCGAGCCGTCACTCTCGCAGTCAAGCTAGCTTATGCCTTTGCACTAACCTCCTGATGTCCGACCAGGATTAGCTAACCTTCGTGCTCCTCCGTTACTCTTTGGGAGGAGACCGCCCCAGTCAAACTACCCACCAGACACTGTCCGCAACCCCG